>JALWSL010000092.1 GCA_027080405.1 Planctomycetaceae bacterium | reverse complement strand
TCAGGAATTACTTCACCTTTTCGGCTCTCATAGAATCCATTCCTGGCGCTGGACATGTACGACTGATAAAACAAAGACAACAACTCCTTGCTGGGGCAGGGATAAATAAACTGATGACCGCATCCTTTGCATTCGGCCACTCCTATCAATACGCCATTGAACGAGACCTTTGTATGCTTATACAGATATTTCTCGTCTATTGGATATCGAATCCTGACCCCCTTCCCCTTACACAAGGAGCATCCATGCTCCATTAAATACCTCACACCAACAGACTTCTCAACCATCATCCCACGATTCCGTTTACTTTAGTCATCCGACAACGCCACACACAAAACAAATCGCAACCCATTATTGCTTAGATTTATGCAATTATCACAGAAGACACCCAACCCGAACCAACCATATCAACTATCTTCCTCCAATTACATGCAGATTTCAAGTGACATTCCTACAACAAATAAGATAACACGCAGTCCGAACTATTTTACTAGACGAGAAATTTAATAAAATAAACATCTCATGTCGCGTCCTTGAGGATAATATCGAGAGCCCTTGTTAGCTTGCCTTCTGCAGCAATAATAGAAAATCTTTCCTCGTATTCCAATTGTGCATTATGCCCCAATGTCCGCCTGAGATTTTCGTCCGCTATCAATCGCGCCAGCATTACCTGAAAACCTTCCTCGTCAGCATACAACATCCCAGAAACTCCATTTTCAACGATGCTGCTGAATTCCTCACAGTGATTTGCCAGCAACGGCAGACCGTATCTCTTTGCCTCCAAGAAAACATTCGGGGTCCCGTCATGAAAAGAACGATAAATAAATATATCAGCTCCTTTATAATACGGGGACGTATCCTCAACAAACCCCGGCGCCTGAATATCCAATATATCCGGCAGACCCACCTCGCTCATATAATTGAGAATATCCTTTCTATGCTCCCCATCTCCCAATATCTTTAGATTGACGCGTTGATTTTCCTGCTGAACAAACCTGACTAGTTGCTGTATCAGCCAAATCACCCCTTTGGCCTTTTCCATGTACCGAAAATTTGTTACTGTGAGAACATTAACTACACTCCCAATAGCATACATCTTAGGCACTGCAGAACCTTCGCAGAACTGAGGGATGACAAATAACCTAGCATGACCTTTCAACCTTCCTAGCAATCGGTCGAGCAATTTTTCATTAACGACAAACAGATTCTTGGCCCTACCAAGAACGAATTCAGAACTCTTTGAATTTACGATTGCGCGTAACCACTTTATATATTTTCTATTTTTCTTATACTCAAACGCAACCGCTGCAGAATCACGCACGGGATCCCCACCTAACCTAAAAATCACCGTCACCCCTATCACCCTTAACCATCCGTAGACAAACAGAGATTTAGGGTACGTACCAAAGAGAATGGCAACATCCCAACCTCCAGCCTGACGCCATAAAGCCCACAATAGCTTAAAAAAGGGAGATGTAAATACGACTTTGACATCATATCCAGCGTTTATTAATGGATCAGATAAGAATCTATAGCGCTCACGGCGTTCACGTGAAGACAAAATAGCAACCGTCATAATAGGCAGGCCCCTCCACCCTAAAACACACTAGACCCTGCCAAGCTGAATTTTCTTCCAGCTCGCAAAGACACTTATAACAAACAAAAGGACTGCAGCAAACTCAACCCCCCTATACATCGTCGTCGGATTATACCAATGATATCGGAACTGATATATTATAAAAACTATACTCAAAAACGTCCGCCACGTCCCCCCATAATCAAAATAACATCTTAAGTTTTTATTGAATATGTATTCAACTTGACCGCTAAGATAACCATGCAGAAAACCAAACACCAAAACCATGATCACGCCGCCATTTAAATAATATGCAGAAAGCAACGGCATCCCCCCGACGTACACAAGCCCTAAATTCTCAAAAATAAGTTCATGTTCCGACCGCACTGGCGAGAAGCCCATGGCCAGCCAAATTTTATTAGGAATCAAAGAAGGTAGAACTATATTTTCAAATATAAGAAAAGTTGTAAATTATTTATTAACTGCAAACTTAGCTGAAGTTTTTGTGGTATTTTTAGGTTCTATGTTTGGTG
>JALWSL010000091.1 GCA_027080405.1 Planctomycetaceae bacterium | reverse complement strand
GTTTATCAATGTTCTTGTTCGACACGCCCATCTGGGTTGGATGGTTCTGGCGGTTCTTTTCTCTGCAGTTTCTGTTTTTTACGATCAATACAGTCTGAGGCTGATGCTGTTTCCCGCCACGGCTGCCTTGTTTCTTGCCGCCCAGCTTCCGGGGCAATTGCTCAATCAGTTTCTCGGCCGACAAAAGACAGAACAAGACCGCCTCTCCAAACCGAGGGGAACGTTGCGACATCTTTTAGGAACTTCGTACGGCATCCTGCTAATGCTCCTCTGGCTTCATGCTTCCGTTTCGAACGCGCAATCCAATCCTGAATCGGCCCCAACCGTCCAGACTCCCAAGCCCGATCTGCTCATTCCGGTAAAGACTGCACTGTTGACGGAAAAATTCCGGGGCCTTCAACCGGCTCAATACCCGGATATCATTTACCTTTCCGAGAGTGTCGCCAGGAAAATCAAAGAGCTCGAATCGACCAGCAGGGAATTGAACGAGATTCTTTTCCATCGGGCAAATTATGATGCCGTCTGGACAGAGCAGGGAGTGCTGCGAGTACATTGCCGTTTTGAAATCATCGACACCAGAACCGAAAACAGGAATTCATTCGTCCTCCCCCTTTCCTCGATCGATTCCCTTCCCGAATTGAAAGCGGCTGTCAATGGGCGTTCAGCGAGTATCACTCCGCTACCCGACGGCTCGGGACTGGAAATCCCGCTGCCAGACCGGGAAGGAGATGAAAAGAACGACCAGCGAATTCGCCATTATCAAATTGAACTGGATGTGATCCCACAAAACAGAATCCTGGAAAACGGGATCCGGTTTACACTCGGAATCCCACCGGTTGCGCAGTGCCAAATGGCCTTCCAGTTTCCTGAAAAATTCGAAGCCAGGCTGTTTCCCTCGTCGCAGAAAATGATTGAACTGTCGTCAGGTCGGGAAAACGGACGGACTTACCATGTCGGAGCGATCAGGCAAATGAATCTGGTCTTCGACACGGCTGGTGATATCAATCCGGATGGGAAGCAGAATCCGTACGATTCGGTTCAGGCTTCATTTCTCGCTGAAATTTCTCCCTCTTTTCTTTCCCTGCGTCTCCAGATGAAAATCGAGTTCCCGGAAAACAGGCAGCGCACTGTTAAATGGCAACTCCCCCGTGGTATGGCAGTTCGTTCCATTCACGCCCTTTCACACATCGAGTATCACCTGGAACCACTCTCACCGCAGCGGAGAGTGCTTGTACTGAAATTTCCTGATACCAAAACCAGCCAGCAGACTGTTGTAGTCGATCTCATCATGCCATTTGATTCCGACAGCACAGAATCCGACGCCGCACAAAGAAATGTCCAGCTACCCAGTCTGGTTTACAAATCAGGCGAGGCGGATTTCGAACAGCAATGGCAAATTGCACTGCAAAGTTTACCCGGATACGAATTGTCCGATGTCGGTTTCCCCTCAATCAACACAAGTCGCATCACTCCTGCGGTGTTCAATCAGAACTGGTTCGGCAAAAACAGCATCTCGAATGATGCTCTCTGCTTCCGTCTGGAGAAGCCGGAGCGGTTCAGGGTGAAACTCAGAAAACGCCAGAAGGAGTTGACCGTCATTGCTGACCATCAGGTTTCGGTACAGTTCGATCAGGCCCATCTTTCATCCCGCTATCAGATTGATGTGATTGACGAACCGTTGTGGACAGTGACGATCGAAAAACCGGCAGACTGGGAACTGATCTCTTTGCACGTGGAGTCCAGGAATG
The DNA here is from genome assembly GCA_027080405.1 of Planctomycetaceae bacterium. Classification (GTDB taxonomy): domain Bacteria; phylum Planctomycetota; class Planctomycetia; order Planctomycetales; family Planctomycetaceae; genus Rubinisphaera. Next base: position 361 of record JALWSL010000091.1, on the reverse strand, counting down.
CGATTCTTCCCATTCGTCTCATGAAACAGAAAAAGAGAATCCTTGTCGCATTTGCGGAAAGGATTGATGATGCCTGCCTCATCAATGCAGATTGGAGAATGCCTCTCGAAAAGAAAATGATGACAGCCAAATCTCCGGTCCGTTTGAAAATCACGCCCCCCAGAATTCCGCAAACGCTTTACTATCGGGAAAATCTGAAAACGATTTCTGAACCTTCAAACTACCGATGGCTTGTCGAAGCAAGTCATGAGCAAAAAACAGCGGCAACTCCCGCGATTCCCGCAGCCGATCCGATCGGGAAGGAATCTGTCGAAATCGACGCCGATGATATTACCGAGATGCCTGCCATCTTCATTCGGAA
>JALWSL010000090.1 GCA_027080405.1 Planctomycetaceae bacterium | reverse complement strand
CTCATGTGCCACATGTGCGCAATCGAGGGAGCAGACTGCCCGCAAAGAGCAGCCGATTTCAAGGCACGCTTCGGCTTGTTCGTATCCCATAAATGAATGCGGTAGTGGTGGGCGGGGTGCATCGGGTTGATCGCAAAAACCTGACCGAGTAACGCATCAATCGCCTCGCGACTGGTCACACCAATCGCCTGGCCCGATTTGTTCCAGAACAGATGCAGCGCCAAAAAGGCCTTCGGTTCCGCATCGTCGGGGAATTCGTGAACGATATCTTCCAAGGCAACAATGTACGACTGCCAGCGAGCCTTTTCGCTGTTGTATTTTTTGTGATACACATTGTGTAACGCCTGGATCCATTTCTGTTCGTATCGATTCGCTTTGTTTTTGAGCTCGTAAGCCTTGGCGATAAAATCCTTGGCCCGCTTCGGATTACTTTCATTCGCCATCGCCATGCCCCAATAAGCGATCGCACACTCCGGTTCGATCGCCGCAGCTTGGCGAAAAGAACGCTCCGCTTCAAAAAACCAGAAGCCGTGCAACTGCCCCAACCCCTGATCGAGAAACTTCTGCACCAGCGGATTGCTGGAACTGCTCGCAAAATGAACGTTGGACGTGCCTCCCATCAGATAGGCACTTTGGCGTGGACCGGTATCAAACGAATGCCCATGAAACGAATGCCCCGGCAAGATATCTTCTTTTTCTTCTGCCCGGGTGACAGAGGAACAACTGCAATAGAAGGATGCGAGAAGCAATAACAGCAAAACAGAAAAATGGGGCGTCTTGAGTTTCATCGCAATTCTTTCGCGGGGAGGAAACGAAGCAGTCAGCGCAACAAGCAACCCGTTCATCCTATCAGGAAAGATGACGACAATTCAAATCAATCGCAAAAAGAAGCCCGGCCTTGCCTGGTTGACTTGGCTTTTGACAACCCCGTCTCACGCCTTTAGCACCATGTCAATACACATCACCGCAGCGACAATGAGTGGGCGGGCGACATTATCGGCGGGGAGGTCTTCAGAAATTTGTAATACATAGTTGTCGGCACTGGTAATGAATTCTTTCCCTATGCCTGCCCATTTCTTTGAAATTTTTGCCAGTTCAACATCCTGAACAATAAACTTGAATTCCCAGCCAGTCCATTTACCTTCCAGATGACAAACAGGCTGCTCGTCAGCATCCAAAATATTGAAGCCACCAAAGAACGTGAGAAACTTCTGCTTGAAGATACCAATCAATTCATCATTTTCATCAAAGACTTCAACTTTTGAAAGAATGAAAGACGTTCCTCTTTTTAAGCGCACAACCTGTTGACCATCCAACGTTCTGACTTGAATATCAAAAGGGGTATTCCGTTTATATTTTGTGAACCGAAATATCTTTGTAAATGCTCCCAGTTTTTCTTCCCTGCATTCCATGACAATTTCGCCATTTTCGGGATCGTAAATGTCAAAGTTATTGGCTGCCTTGAACATTCCAATATGCTCTTTGATCAAAAACAGATTCTTGCCAAGAATATCACTCATTGAATAAACCTTTGATCGCCAAGCATGGAACAGGTGCACAGATTCCGTCCTGGGAGTCTATACATTTCCCGGTTAGCAATTCAAGCATGAAGCGGCGAGGAAGTCACAAAAAGAATCCGTTCAAATCATGTCGAGTTTATTGTGGCTTCGCTTCGGAGCGCGTCTGCATTTGCTGCAAATGCCGAAGACTTCGAGGCGGTGACCATCCATGAAGAAGCCGTGAGTCTGGGCAACCGCTTCAAGAATCGATTTGATTTCGTCGTTTTGAAATTCTTCCAGCTCGCCACATTTTTTGCAGATCATGTGGTCGTGTTGCGGGTAGCCGTAATCGTGCTCCCAGATTTCCTTGCCATTCGGGCGGGCGACTTTGCGAATCAGCCCGGCTTCTTCCATCGAAACCAGTGTGCGGTAAACGGTCGAACGGCTGACCCGTTTTTTTCCCTTTTCCTGTAAGCGAAAGGTGAGCCCGTCGGCGTCAAAATGTTCGTGGTCATCAAAGACTTCATCGACGACAATTTCACGTTCGGAGGTCAGCCTCTGTTTTCGTGTTGCCAAAAATTCCCGAAATTTTTCTTTCGGACTCGCAGAAAC
>JALWSL010000089.1 GCA_027080405.1 Planctomycetaceae bacterium | reverse complement strand
CCAATACATAGTCTTTTTATCTCCTTGAGATACTTCTCTTTGTCATCCCAAAATTCGCCTACTATCAACAGATGAGCATCAGGAATTTCCTTCAAAACTTTAGGCATCTCTCTAATAAGATATATCAATCCTTTGTACTCCCTTACGTATCCAAAGAATAATATTATCTTTGCTTTTGCTGGCAAACCTAAGATTCTCCTAGCTTCATCTTTTGAAAGATCTTGGAATCTAAAAACATCATATATAGGATGTGGATTATATCGTATTGTTTTAAATCTTGATACTATCTCTGTTAACTTAGCGAAATCCTCCCTTGATTGGACAATAAAATAATCCACATTTCTAAATACGAGCCTTGCTAAAAATAAGTCCAAAGCTGTTCTCTCGTGAGGTAAAACATTATGACAAATTCCAAGGATTTTTGTTTTAGTTAATTTTTTCACAAAAAAGAAGATTGTTGAAAACATTGGAGCCATGAAGGGAGTGACCCAGTGGAAAATTAACAAGTCTGGGTTTTCATCTTTAATTCTTAAAAAAGCTTTAACCCATGTTATTGGATTTATTGTGTCCAGAACATACTCTACATCGTCAATCTTTATTTTCTTATTGCTCTTTTTATCTATTTGGTCTCTCCCGGGATATAAAAAGGAAGGATATCTCCGCTTATACGAAATTAAAATTAGTTCATGATTTTTAGACAAATTCCTGCATAGTTCAGTATTATAGTGGGAGATTCCACCCACAAAAGGATAAGTGGGGCCTATCACAGCAATTTTCATTATTCTATCACCATCTACTCTTTCTTCTCATACTCCAACTTCTTCAACCTGTACAGCACATCATCCAACAGCATCCTCTGAGATTTAAGCATATCTGCCAAGAGCCCCAAAACTATCGTTTGAACACCCACTATAAACAACAAAGTCGCCAGAACTGCTGAAGGCAGTCTGCTCCCAACTCTACCTGTAGCAAAGTAATACGATAGAACTCTCCATCCAAAATATAACCCAGCAACAATAAATACACCTCCCATGATCCCAAAAACTTTCAATGGATTGTAATCTCTATACGACCTCAAAATTATCATGCCAGCTCTTTTAGCATATCCAAATATATTTGAGATCAATCTGGATTTCCCGTCCCCTTTTCTCTTCCTGAACTCCACAGGAACTTCAACAATCTTCAATCCGTAGTGATTTGCCTGTATAATTGTCTCCTGGACATAAGTATAATCCGCCAGAACATGCAATCTCATTGCAGCATCTTTTGAAAAAGCCCTAAATCCAGTTTGAGCGTCAGAAGTTGGAAATCCAGAGGCAATCCTCGTAACCCACGTTGCTATTTTATTACCAACCCTCTTCTGCAGCGGCATGTACTCGATCCAGCCCTTAAACCTTGAACCCAGAACTATATCCGCTTTACCATCAAGTATCGGCTTCACTAATTTTGGAATCTCCTTAGCATTATACTGACCATCAGCGTCAATGTTAACAATTATATCTGCTCCTATTTCTAAAGCCGTCTCCATCCCCTGCCTAAATGCTCTCGCAAGCCCCCTGTTTTTCCTGAAGCTGACCACTACATCAGCCCCCAACTCTCTGGCAACCTTGGCAGTGTTATCCTTAGAACCGTCGTTAACAACAACAATCCGGATATCATCGATTTGTCCCTCAAAATCCTCTGGCTTGAGCTTTTTTATTTCCTCTATGACATTTTTAATTGTTTTTTCCTCGTTATATGCAGGTATGGTGACTACAAGTTTCATTGTACAGCCTCCTTTGGTTCTCATAACCAGTATTTAAATTCCTTTCTGTGGGCACCGTTTAAATACCGAGAGCCTATCACCAAATCTGCCTTTCCATTGACTATCGGCTCTAAGAGAACCGGGATCTCATCGGGGTTGTGCTGGCCGTCCGCATCCAGCGTTACGACAATTTTATAGTCCATGCTTAACGCGTATTCAAAGCCCGTTCTCAGCGCAGCCCCCTTACCCATGTTAGTTTCATGCTTAATAACAAATGCTCCCGCATTCCGGGCAATCTCAGAAGTCCTGTCAGCGGAGCCATCGTCAACAACGAGAACATCCCCGTACTTCCTGGCAAGCGTCACCAC
>JALWSL010000088.1 GCA_027080405.1 Planctomycetaceae bacterium | reverse complement strand
AGAGTACACTCCCGTGGGGGAGAGGTGATTCTCGTCTATCTTCCAGATATGGGGGAGGTTCTCACATTCAAAAGGAAAATGTCATCTGGAAAAACGCCGGTTTTGCTGGCGACAAAAACCAGCCAGGCGGTTCTTGATGAAAAAAGTGGAAACTATCGCGACATCGTACAGGGATTCGCCCAAAAACACCAATTCAGACTTTGCGATACTTCAACATTTTTTATCAGCGATCAGTCGCCCGAGAGATATTTTTCGGAAGACCGAATTCGCCTGTCAATTGAAGGGCACGAAAAAATGGCGGAATTGCTAATGGATTTCTTCTCCGATAAAACGGCGGAATCACAAACGGAAAGAAAAAGGTAAACGCCAGAAGGCAAAACGTAGAACGCAAAACACAAGATATAACGCAAGAGAAGCGAAGAGGTTGGCGATCAGCCTTCAGCGAATGGGAAATGACAAGTCCCCGATCAAAAGGGGTTAGTGGAAACAGGGCACAGTGAGGAGCTGAAATGGACTCGAGAGAAGCCACGGATCAATATTTTCATAAGGCTGCCAGCCTGATGGGGTTGACTTCGAACATGCAGAAGTTGCTGCTCACTCCCGAACGGCAGGTTAAGGTACAGGTTGCCCTGGAAATGGATAACGGTGAAGTTTCGACGTTTATCGGCTTTCGGGTTCAGCATAACAATGCTCGGGGGCCGTTAAAAGGTGGACTGCGGTACCACCCGGAAGTTGACGAGGATGAAGTTCTCTCGCTGGCAACGTTGATGACCTGGAAAACGGCAGTCGTCAATATCCCTTATGGCGGGGCAAAGGGTGGAATCCAGATCAATGCGCACGACTTGAGCCCAGCCGAACTGGAGCGGGTCACGCGGAAATTCGTTGACGAAATTCATGATGTGATTGGGCCAGATAAAGACATCCCCGCACCAGATATGGGTACCAACGCGCAAGTGATGGCCTGGATCATGAATCAATACGAAAAGTATCACGGCTTCACCCCGGCATGTGTCACAGGCAAACCGGTAGAATTGCACGGAGCCGAGGGACGCGAAGAAGCGACCGGTCGTGGTGTCGGCCTGCTCACCGTGGCATTGCTCGAAAAGCTGAAAGAGAACGTCGTTGGGGCAGAAATCGTCGTCCAGGGTTTTGGGAACGTCGGCAGTTATGCGGCCCAGTATTTACACAATCAGGGAGCGACCGTCATCGCTGTCTCTGATGCGTTCGGTGGTATCATCAATAGAAAGGGGATCAACATTCCCGCCCTGGCTGAATACGTTGCAGAAAACGGAACCGTCAAGGACTATCCGGAATCCGAACCAATTTCCAATGAAGACTTGCTGCTGACCCCCTGTACGGTTCTTATTCCAGCAGCGATCGGTGGTGTTCTCACCAAAGAGAATGCGAGCCATATTCAGGCCAAATATATCGTTGAAGCCGCCAACAACCCGACGTACCCTGCGGCTGATGACATTTTCGATCAGCGGGGCATCACCGTTCTGCCCGATGTTCTGGCCAATGCGGGAGGGGTAACGGTCAGTTATTTTGAATGGGTTCAGAACAGACAATATTTCAGTTGGGACATCGAACGCGTTCGGGATGAACTGGATAAAAAAATGCTCGATGCTTTCAAACGTACCTGGAATGTCGCCACGACAAAAAAAGTAAACCTGCGGCTTGCTTCCTATCTGCTCGGAATTGGGAGAGTCGGCAGGGCAACCGTGCTGGGAGGAATCTGAACCTGGGCCCCCATCAGAACCTGATTTCATATTCTGATCTGTTGAGGCCGTTGTGGCTTCAATGATTTACAAATGTAAAGAAGCAGAGATTCGGGAGGATTGTCTGCTTGCTTGAATAGAGTTTCGTTAAAAGGATAACATACAATGAAAAGCTGCACGGCTAACATCAGTAGTGACAATTGTTTTGCCAGGTTAAGCCCTGATCATTCCTCTGGAGAGAAAATGGCCGATATTCAACCATTCAACGTCCCCTTGCATGACTCTCCCCTACTCAAAGATCTGAACGAACAGGAACTACGAACCTTGTTCGAACATATGGAGCATTTATGCTACAACGCCGGCTCCTTGATTATCGAACAGGGAACCCAAAGCAA
>JALWSL010000087.1:7935-8565 GCA_027080405.1 Planctomycetaceae bacterium | reverse complement strand
GACGACAACGCCTCTGGCACAACCGCATTGTTGGAACTGGTGCGACGAATCGCCAATCGTGACGAAAAATTCAAGCGGCGTATCATCTTCATCGCCTTCTCGGCTGAGGAAAAAGGATTGCTCGGTTCAAAGTATTATGTGGATCACCCGGTCGTGCCACTGGTTAACACGATTGCCATGATCAACCTTGATATGGTCGGGCGATTGGCCGATGAAAAACTGACTGTCTTTGGAATTGGTTCGTCCAGCGTCTGGAGCCGACTGCTGGATGAATCGGAGCGGGAAACCGAACTGAACTTCTTCCGGGAAAAAAAGGCGTTCGGCCCGAGTGATCACGCCTCGTTCTACGCAAAACAGATTCCCGTTCTGCATCTGTTTACCGGTCTGCATGAAGATTATCATCGCCCGACCGATGATATTGAAGATGTGAATATTCAGGGAATCCGCAGAACTGTCGATGTCCTGGAACACCTGGTGATTGAACTGGCCAAAGCGGAAACCCGCCCCGATTACATCGAAAATAAAAAATGGATCAGCGTTGGCAGACACGCCGGTGGACGACCACGGATTGGACTGATTCCCGATCTGAACTATTCAGGAGAGGGGTTTTTGCTACTTGCTGTTGAGCAG
>JALWSL010000087.1:0-7925 GCA_027080405.1 Planctomycetaceae bacterium | reverse complement strand
GTTGCAGGGGATCTCATTTTGAAAGTGAACCAGACAGAAGTGGTCACGCGAAAAGATTTCTGGAAAGTGATCGATTCACTCAAACCGAAAACGAAAGTCAGCATCACGTATCGCCGTGGAAAAGAAGTCGATGAAACAGAGGTGGAATTGGGGAATCCACGATGAAACAATGAAAAGAGTCTCAAACTGTCTTTTAACTTGCGTGCCGTTTACAGGGAATACGAGTCCCCGGTTTTCGCCTTACACGCGTTCTCTAACCGGTCTGATTGCCCGTATGATCTGAACAGACCAGTTGGCATTGACGAGTCCGACTGCAAGCAAAGCAGTGGAGAAATGGCAATGAATTGTCCCATTCCGTCTATAGTCGGCAAAGAAGTCACATGAGCAGACAAAGCATGCGGTGATTTTGCAAATCGGCGGGGGAATAATAAAAAATATTTGTTTTTCACTCATGAGCGATTGACTCTTCCAACAACGCCCCATAGAGTATGGCCATCGAAACCGGTATTTTTGGGAAATTGGTTGGAATGAACATCAGTGTGATCATTATGGGATCCATTATTTGCCCCGTGTCAGGGTGACGCTGAGGTTCGTTTATTGATATTGCAATCCTCTCAGGTCACTCACCTGAGGGGATTTTTTTGTTGAAGATTCTCTGAAACGGATTGATACGTTGGCCATCATCATTCGATCTACCACATTCTGACTGGTACAATCCACTCGCAAGAAGCGGCTCGAATTCAGGATTTGGTAATCCCAAAGGTGCGTGCCCGGTATCCCGTGATTATTGGAAAACAGCTTGATTATCGGTAAGCGTAAAGGAATTTCATGGCTCGTCTACAAATATACGATACAACACTTCGAGATGGTTCTCAGGGAGAAGGGATCAATTTCTCCCTGCAGGACAAGTTGATGATCACCCAAAAATTGGACGAACTCGGTTTCGATTTCATTGAAGGGGGCTTTGCAGTTTCCAATCAGAAAGATTCCGAGTATTTCCAGCGCGTGGCAGATATGGATCTGCGTCATGCGAAAATCTGTGCCTTTGGTATGACGCGAAAAAAGGAGATCGCAGCCGAAAATGATGAGGGGTTGATCGCATTGCGGGATTCCAGGGCACCGGTTTGCACGGTTGTTGGCAAGACGTGGGATCTGCACGTTTCGGAGGTGCTGCGGATTGAGGAACAGGAAAATCTGGCGATGATTAGCGACTCCGTTGCCTATCTCCGCGCAGAAGGCAGGCGGGTGATTTATGATGCGGAACACTATTTTGATGGTTATGCCCGCAACCCCGATTTTGCTCTCAAAACGATTCAAGCAGCGGCGGAAGCGGGGGCAGAACTTGTTTGCTTGTGTGATACGAATGGTGGTGCGTTGCCGGAACAGATAGCCGCTGCCGTCAGTGCGGCGAAAGACGCAATCGATACTCCGCTGGGTATTCACTGCCACAATGACTCCGAACTTGCCGTTGCCAACACTCTGGTCGCAGTTGATGCCGGTGCGGTTCAGATTCAGGGAACCATTAACGGTATTGGTGAGCGATGCGGTAACGCTGATTTGATCAGTGCAGTGGCGAATCTTGTCCTTAAAAAAGGCCATGAGGCGCTTTTTGAAAGCTCCATTGCCCATCTGACAGAGCTTTCCCGCTATGTCTATGAACTATCAAACATGAATTTCCGTTCCAGTCAGCCATTTGTAGGAAGCAGTGCCTTTGCCCATAAGGGGGGGATGCACGTGCATGCCGTGAACCGGATTGCTTCAAGCTATGAACACATTACACCCGAACTCGTTGGAAATTCGCGAAAAATTCTCGTGAGCGAGTTATCCGGACGATCCAACATTGTCGCCAAGACGACCAAGTACAAACTTGATCAGGATAGCCAACTGATGAAGGATATCCTGCAAAAAGTGGAAGAAATGGAGTACACGGGATATCAGTTTGAAGCCGCTGAGGCGTCGTTCGATCTGTTGATCAAAAAAGTGGCCAATACGTATACCCCCAAATTTGACCGCATCCACTATCGCGTTGAGGTGGAAACATCGAAAAATGAGCCGCCAGAAACGGAAGCGACCGTCAAGCTGAACGTTAGTGGCAAGATTGAACACGTCGTCGCAGAAGGCGATGGGCCTGTCAATGCGCTTGATAACGCGATTCGAAAAGCACTCCTTCCAGCCTACCCTTCTCTGGCTTCGATGCAACTTGTTGATTATAAAGTGCGTGTCATCAACTCGACAGAAGGAACGGCAGCCCGGGTTCGTGTTGTGATTGAATCCAGGGACGAGAAAGATGTCTGGAGCACGATCGGCGTGAGTGAGAATATCATAGAAGCAAGTTGGCTCGCCCTGGTCGATAGTGTCGAATATAAACTTTACAAGGACGACGGAGAATTCGATATCGCCTAGATTAATTTACCTGGAACAGTATCCGCCGTCCGGACAGGATCACCAATCCAGCAGTTCGCCCACTGACCTCAGCTTTTCTTTTATTTTTATCGGCCATCATGATTGAAATTCCGAAGCAATATGACCCTGCCCTGGCGCAGCAAAAGTGGTACTCGTTCTGGGAGGAGAACGGCTATTTCAATGCCAATCCGAATCCCGAAAAAAAACCGCATGTGATTATGATCCCGCTTCCCAATGTAACCGGCGCCCTGCACATGGGGCATGCCCTGAACGGCACACTGCAGGATCTGCTCACACGCTGGAGGAGAATGCAGGGTTATGAAGCGCTCTGGATGCCGGGAACGGATCACGCGGGAATCGCAACACAGGCCGTTGTGGAACGCCGGATGCTGGAGCAGGAAGGGCTGACGCGTCATGATGTCGGCCGTGAGGCACTCGTCAACCGGATCTGGAAATGGAAAGATTCATACGAGAAACGAATTCTGAACCAGCTAAAGCAGTTGGGAGCCAGTTGCGATTGGAGACGAACCCGTTTTACACTCGATGAAGTCTGTTCGAAAGCGGTTCGGAAAACATTTTTGAAGTTGTTCAAAGATGGCAAGATCTATCGCGGGAAAAGGCTGGTGAACTGGGATGCCTTTTTGCAAACCGCTGTGGCTGATGACGAAGTTTTTGCCGAAGATGTCGACGGTCATTTCTGGCAGTTCAATTATCCGGTTGTGGACGAGAACGGAAACCCGACCGGCGAAAAACTTTCGTTTTCGACAACACGTCCTGAAACAATGCTGGGCGATACCGCGATGTGTGTGCATCCGTCAGATGAGCGGTACACGAAGCTGGTTGGAAAGTCGGTACAAATTCCCCTCAATGGCCGTATCATTCCGATCATCGCCGATGCTTTATTGGCAGATAAAGAGAAGGGAACCGGTTGTGTCAAAGTGACCCCGGCTCACGATCCGAACGATTACGCATGCGGTCTGCGTCATGACCTGGAGATGATCAACATTCTCAACCCTGACGGAACGATGAATGACCGATGTGGTGAATTCGCCGGGATGGATCGCTATGAAGCCCGGAAGCAAATTGTCTCCAAAATGGATGAACTGGGATATTTTGAATCTGTCGAAGATCGCGTCATCCCGCTCAAACATAGTGATCGTTCAAAAACACCTGTCGAACCCTATCTGTCGGATCAGTGGTTTGTCAAAATGGACGAACTGGCTCAAAGTGCAATTGACGCAGTCGAGGACAAACGGGTCCGCTTCTTCCCTGCCCGTTATTCCAAAACCTATCTCGACTGGTTGGGTGAAAAACGAGATTGGTGCATCTCGCGGCAATTGTGGTGGGGACACCGAATCCCAATCTGGTATTGCGAGACATGTTCCGAGGAAGAATTGGAGAAAGCGTTTGGGGCTCGTGACGATGTTTCCTATCGACGCGATGCAGAAGATCGATGCTGGCTCATTTGTGCTGAACAGGATCTCGACCCTGAAGTATTGGGACGCGAGCATGAACTCGTGCAGGATGAAGATGTACTCGATACCTGGTTCAGTTCCGCCTTATGGCCTCACGCAACACTCGGTTGGCCCGATCTGGAACATAATCCCCCCCTGAATGGAAAACCTGATCCGAACAATTCCGGAAAGAATGAAGTGCTCGACTACTTCTACCCGGGTAGTGTCCTGGTAACAAGTCGCGACATCATCACGCTGTGGGTAGCCAGGATGGTGCTGACCGGTCTGTATAACATGGATGACATTCCGTTTTCGCATGTCTGTATTCACCCGAAAATTCTGGATGGTTTTGGGCGAACGATGTCGAAATCAAAGGGAAACGGGGTCGACCCGATGGACTTGATCGACAAATATGGCACCGATGCGGTCCGCTTTACAATCGCCTCCCTTGCAGGAGAGACGCAGGATGTCAAACTGCCGGTCGGTTATGAAGACCCGACAACCGGGGAGGTCGTGCCTCAGCTGATCGAGCATACCGAAGCGATGCCCGTTGATGGCGTGAAGCCCCGCATCAAATTCCCGAAAAGCAAACATGAGCTGCAGTATTCATCGCCGAATTACGAGCCAGACCCCGGCGAACCGGTTGCGCGGATCGTTTCGGAACGTTTCGAATATGGCCGGAATTTCTGTAACAAATTCTGGAACGCGTGTCGATTCGCAATGATGAATCTGGAAGGATATTCTCCCTGTGAAATTGACCATAAAAATCTTCCGTTGGAGCACCAATGGATACTAAGCAGGCTTTCAAAAGTTTCGGAAGAAGTCACGAACTATCTGGAACGCTATCAGTTCGATGCCGCTACAAGAACACTCAGAGATTTCACCTGGAACGAATTCTGCGACTGGTATCTGGAGATGATCAAACCGCGTCTGCGCGATGAAGAAAAACGTGGTGAAACACAGATTGTTCTGGTGGGCGTACTTGATACCCTGTTGCGACTGATGGCACCGTTTACGCCCTTCATTACAGAAGAATTGTGGCATCAGTTGAAATCACTGGCCCCCGTGCGTGGCTTGCCGGAACCGAAAGCGGTCGAAGAAGCGGCCATGGTCGCAGCCTGGCCACAATTGCCCAAACAGTGGCAGGATGACGCAATCGAAACCCGCTTTGATCGCTTGAGAGAAACGGTGATCGCCGTGCGAAATGTACGCGCCATTTATGGCATCGCCCCGAAAACACCTCTCTCATTGCTGATGAGAACGAAACCGGAGATTGCCAGCGAGATGGAATCGATTGCGGATCAATTCGATAATCTGGCCAAAACCGTGTTAAAATCCGCGGGGGCTGAAGTCGTTCATCCGGTCGGTTCAGCCAGCTTTACGATTGGCGAGATCGATGGTTTTATCCCGCTGGAAGGCGTCATCGACATCGCAGCGGAATTGGAACGGCTGAATAAAGAAGCAGAAAAATTCAAAGGGTTTATTGCAGGGCACGAAAAGAAACTGGCCAACGAAAAATTTGTCAACAACGCCCCCGCCGATGTGGTAAACAACGTAAAGGAGACGCTGGCCAATTTGAAACATCAACTTGCCAGTACAGAAGAGGTCATCGAACAGCTGAAAAAAATGCAATAATCGCTGATTAAAGAAAGAACAACAATGGCCACAAAAGATAGTAATGGCAACGAACTGAACGATGGCGATTCGGTTCAGGTCATCAAGGATTTGAAAGTAAAAGGGTCTTCCCAAACACTGAAAAGAGGAAAGGTCTTCAAGAAAATCCGATTGACATCCAACGAAGAACAGGTCGAATGCAAGGATGGCAAAAGTGTGCTGGTTCTTAAAACATGCTTCCTGAAAAAGGCGTGAACTTCACAGGAATTGATGAAGCACGGGCGTTTCTCTGGCATTTCTTCTGTCTTCTTCGGTATGATGTGTGCTCGCATCGCGGGCATATCTATTCTCGATTGATTTCCAGGAGAGCGTGATGACATTTCAGCAGGGCGTATTGACCGTCTACAAGGCAGGCGAGTTGACCGTTGTCGGCTTCGGAGGGCAGGATGCCCTGATTAATGTCAATCTTGCAGAATGCAGAGATGACCTGATCAGCCTGATCAGGGAACACAACTGTAAAACGCTCGCTTTCGATCTGACCGGAGTCAAACTGATTCCCAGCGGGACACTCGGTTTGATCGCAGCGATGCGGAAACTCGGTGTAGATGTGCACATCTACAATCCATCAGAAGATGTTCGTGATGTACTGGAAATCACAAAGCTCGATACGATTATCAAAGTTCACGAAGTCGAAATTCCCGAGTGACATTCTCACACGTGATCGTCTCGCAAGATGCTTTCATCATGCACTCATCTTTCTACGTACTCGCATATTGAATCCTCGAGACGCCTTGCGAATGATATGGTGAAAATTCATGGACGAACCAGCATCCTCCAATAACGAAACTGAATGGAACAGATCGCCCCGCTGGAAACGTGTCATTGAACTGGCTGAAGGGTTCGTGGCTCGCGGTTCGTTTTCTGCTCTTTCGCTGCAGGTCTATTCGAACACCATCTCCCCTGCGATTCATCTGGGCCAAAGTGGTCAACAAAATTCGAGTGACATTGACGATTCGACACTCTACCTCGTCGCATCCCTGACCAAGCCTGTTGTTGCCACCGCTGTGTTGATGGCGGTTCAGGACGGACTCTTTTCCCTCAACGAACGGGTTCACAATTATTTACCGGGGTGGAACAAAGCAGAGAGGCGATCCATTACCATCCGGAATCTGCTTTCACATACCTCGGGGTTGCCGGATCAATTACCTGATAATCTGGAATTGCGGAATGCACACGCGAGTTTGAATCGGTTTTATCAGGGCATCCTGAATGTTTCTTTGGATTATTCGCCTGGTACACAGGCTGCCTATCAGAGCATGGGCTTTGTCGTTCTGCAAAAACTGATGGAAAAAGTAACCGGCTTACCACTCAGAGACTATCTTCAAAAAAAAATATTCGAGCCGTTGGGGATGTCAAACAGCTACCTCGGTTTTCCTGATAATGAACAGCCCGACGATATTCTTTCTCGGGTTGCAAAAGTTGATATTCCGGAATATCTCCAGGGAAACGCAGGCGACTGGAACAGCGAGTATTGGCAAAAGCTGGGAGCTCCCTGGGGAGGATTGATTTCAACTCCGGAGGATCTGCTCAAATTTTGTATCGGCCCGTTTCCGGACATCCCCTTCTCCCGGCCACATGACTACACTCAGGCAATCCTTGAAGAAGCCTCCCGGAATCAGCTCCTGTTGTTTGAATCGATGAACTTGCGTGATCAATCGTATCGTCCCTGGGGCCTCGGTTGGCGGCACAATTGGAAATCGCATCGGGAAACTTTTGGAGATTTATTGGGCGAAGAAGTCATCGGGCATTGGGGAGCAACGGGCTGTGTGATGTGGCTCGACCTGTTGACTGATCGGGCTTGCGTCATCTGTTCAACAAATCCATCACCAGAAGCGCGCAGTTGTCTTATCCGTCTTTCCAATGCGATACACTCGGCGATGGAAGAAGTTGATTCCCTCTTCTACTCGGACCAAACCAGGTGGAAAAAATGATTCACGCTATTCCGATCATACTCGCAACAGGCGAACCTGCCGCCGGAGTGGCTGAACACGCTGTTCCTGGTTGGATTACCGCGCTGTTTACATTCATCCTTGTCGGGATGATTGCCGCACTTGCGTTGGAAGAAAAGATTCACGCCAAAAAGTCGATTATCGTCGGAACTGTCAGCGGTCTCTGTCTCATACTGGCCTGCATGATTTCTGCCTGGGCCGATGTCCCGCTGCTACCATTTGGTGAAGTGGTCTTGCCGAACGGACACGCCATTTCGATGCCGGTCTACATTCCGGGTATTGACTGGTCTGTGATTACTGTCATTTTGGGGGCGAGTCTGTTTGTCGAAGTCGCAAGCCGGTCCGGCATTTTCAGCTGGCTGGCAATCCGCTTGACCAAACAATCAGGTGGCGACCCCTGGCTTTTGCTTGTTTATTATGGATTGCTGACCGTGCTGTTTTCGGC
>JALWSL010000086.1 GCA_027080405.1 Planctomycetaceae bacterium | reverse complement strand
CATGACCTCCCGCCTTCCTCTCCGTCGGGGGCGTTCGGAGGCGTTGGGACCTCCGGTGCTTCCCGAGGGTGTCTCGCTGAAACCGGTCACGGTTACACAAAAACCGAACAGCATTACCGCGCTGGCCTGCAGCCCATGGGCGCCGGTGATGGCTGTTTCCGGCTACGAACAGGTTCTGCTTTACAGCACTCAAACGGGAATGCTTTTGGGCGTTTTGCCCTTTCCGGAAGGAACGCCCCAAATATTGAAGTTCAGTCGTAACGGTCAATTGCTCCTGGCTGGCGGAGGACAGGGAGGGGCATCGGGGAAGGTGAACGTTTGGGATGTGAAATCGGGCAAACGCGTTGCAGAACTCGGGAACGAGTATGATGCGGTTCTCGCCGCAGATATCAGTTCCGATCATGCGCTTGTTGTCATGTGTGGCCCGAAACGAATGGTTCGTGTCTATTCGGTTCAAAGCGGTGAGCTGTTGTATGAGCGAAAAAAGCATACCGATTGGGTCATGGCGGCCGAGTTTTCTCCTGATGGCGTTTTGTTGGCGACGGGAGACCGAAGCGCCGGGTTGTTTTTGTGGGAAGCCATGACAGGAAACGAATACCTGACACTCAAAGGGCACACCAAAGCAATTACGGATATCTCCTGGCGACCCGACTCCAACTCTGTGGCCAGTTGCAGTGACGATGGCACGATTCGGTTATGGGAATTGAACGACGGACGCGAAATAAAACGTTGGAACGCACATGGTGGTGGTGTTTCTGCCATCGAGTACACTCGTGATGCCCGTATTGTTTCGGTTGGGCGAGATCGTGTGGCCAAACTTTGGCAAGGGGATGGCAAGGCGATCAAAGCGTACGGCGGCCTTCCCGATCTCGGTCTCGAAGTCGCATTTGATTCCGACCTGAATCGGGTTATCGCAGGGGATTGGACCGGACAGGTTCGCGTTTGGGATGCCAATACCGCTGCGACGCTGTTCACGATCAATGCGAATCCCCCCGGTTTGAATGAACAACTCGCTGCTCTGGATGCCAAATTGAAAGCCACGCAGGCGATCGTGACATCGACTGCAAACAGGATCAAGGCGACGAACAATGTCATTGCTGCCAGAAAAAAGGCTTTTGAGGACGCCAAAACAAAGCTGGCCAGCATGGAAGCGGATTTGAAGAAGACGGTCGCGGATAAAGCGGCTGCTGACAAAAAGACGCAATCGCTGCTTCAGACCGGAATGACGCATAAGAAAGCCTTCGATCAGTTCAACGCACAAGTTGGCACAACGGGCAAGAAATTGGCAGTTGCAAAGAAGACGCTTAATGACATCAATGCCACGTTGGCAAAACAGGCAGCGGCCAAACAACAGGCTGACAGGAAAGTGGCCGAGTTGAACGCGAAAGTTCAGGAGCTGACCAAGAAAGGTGAAGAAGGGAAAGCGGAACTGGCCAAGGTTACCACTCTGCTTCAGCAGGCCAAAAAGGCTCAAGCCGCCGCAGTCGCCCTACTTGCCAAAACAACTACTCAGAAAAATCAGGCAGCCAAGTCGGTTCAACAGTTGCAGACGCAGATGGCTGATCTTACGAAAAAGCGGGATCAGGAAAAGAAACTGTATGACAAGGCGATCGCTGATCGAAAATTGAGTGCCAAGCAAAGTGAGAACCTTCTTGCTCGTATCAGGTCGCTTACCTCGGCGATTGCCAATCAAAAGAAAATAGTTGCCAAGACAGAAAAGGCGGTTCCAGTTACCGAAGCGGAGAAAAAGGTTCTCGCCGATTCTGCTCGAATTCTCAAAGAGAATCAACAGCTTGTCACGTTATTGCAAAGCTACAGACAGGAACTGCAAAAACAGATTGCAGGTTCGGCTCAGGCTTCTGCAAAATAGAGATTTCAGATCAGTTATTTGAAGCCTGCGTTATCGTCGAAAGGGAAATAAAATGAAGAGTCTGCTTCTAGGACTTGTTCTTTCACTGGGAATCGGGGTTGCTGCTCCTGTTTGTGCAGCCGAGAAGGTTCCGGCCGTGTTGAATTTCAAAATAAAAACGCTGGACGGGAAAGAAGTTCCTCTTTCGAACTACCAGGGAAAGGTTATCCTGATTGTCAACGTCGCCAGTCGATGTGGCCTGACGCCCCAGTAC
>JALWSL010000085.1 GCA_027080405.1 Planctomycetaceae bacterium | reverse complement strand
AACGTGGAGAGTTCACGGGCTCACGCTTTCAACCAGCAGGATCTCCAGTTTCTGGAGTTGTTCAGCAGGGAAGTTGCGATTGCACTGAACACGCTCGATTTGCTGGCGGTCGAAAAAGCGACAGCCGCGATGGAAAGCGCGAATCTTATCCTGCAGGAGGTAGCCACTCCGGTTGACGATATCCTCAATGACGCGGCATGGATTCTCGAAAAATATATTGGCCACGAACCGAATGTGGCCGATCGGCTTCAGAGAATCCTTAAACATACGCGAGATATCAAACAGCGAATCCAGCACGTCGGAGAAACGATCTCTCCCGAGGGGACACATGCCAGCCTGATCCCCAAGGATGAACACCCCAAGTTGAAGAATAAAAGAATTCTGGTGGTGGATTCGGAAGAGTCCGTCCGCCGAGCCGCTCACGAACTTCTGGGGCGTTATGGGTGTCACGTCGAAACGGCGCACGATGGGGAAGAAGCTTGTCTGATGGTGAAGGGCTACCATTACGATGCCGCGATAGTCGATATCCGCCTGACTGATATGACCGGTTTCGAATGTTTCTGTGAATTACGCAAAATACATTCACATTTACCTGTCATTCTGTTGACAGGATTCGGTTACGATCCTTCCCATTCGATTGTCAAGGCCCGGCAGATGGGGTTGAAATCGGTTCTCTACAAGCCATTCCGGCTCGATCAACTGTTGAGCGAAGTGGAAAATGCCGTTTCCCCACCCCGGACAACGGGTGAAGAAGGTTCGTAAGCGAATTCGGAAGATGCCGAATGGGAGCAATTTCAACGTAGCATACGTATTCGTTCAACGTCCGGAATGCGAATTTGTGTTGAAACAGAACCGATCCGGAACTTCTGTTTTTTTGAGGGCAGGTGCAAAATGAGTGGCCGTCCGATCAGGAGATTTCTATTAACCGAACCGGCCGGCCAATCCCTGGAATCAACCGATACTTCCGAATTGTCTCCAAGAACGAACAGTTCGTTTTCCTGTAGACGGTACTCATGCGGAGGCGAGTTCTGGTCATGCTGACGATAGAACAGATCACGGTAGACGCGAATCCGCTTCAACCTGATTGGAGCGACGGATGCCCCAATACGAATCGGCTTCAAGGGCACCGGAGGCACAGATGCAACAACCTCTTTCCCTGATGCCGAATTTGAGGCTGAAGAGGCGGGGCTGAGGCTGTCGGATGGATCATCAGACTGATCCGCTGATCGCGAACGATAGGCATAAGGTTCGAGCACTAGCCCCCCATTAACAGCAACAAGAACCTGGCGATCCATCACAGACATTTCAATTTGTATCGGCTCTTCAAATTGCAATTCGGGCAGGTATCCCGTTCTGAGAGGTTTGGGATTCCCGTGAGTACTCAAGTTGACTTCGAGGCTGGCAAAATCGAACAGACAGGAAAACTCATAGACTCCATCGCTGAGGCATACCGTCAATTGTGCCTGCGGCGATTCCGGTTCGACATCCAGGCAGACCATCAAGTCCCGGACAGGATTTGAAAGTTGTTCGGGGGTCTGGTTATAGGCCAGCTGATCGGTAACCGGTCTGGTGTGTGAAACGTCGAACAATTTTTCAAGAGCCGCATGGAAGCTCTGGTCGAAAGAGAGTTTTTTCAGTTTCATCACAATTTCGGCAGGCAATGCTCCCTGACAGGAAATCTTCTTTTTTATTTCATCATATTTGATAGGCGCCTCTCCGGTTGGCAGCGGGACATCGTCAGGCCAGTGGGCAAGGGGAATCGAGTATCTTTCATAACCACCCTGACGAACCCATCGCCGAAACACCAGCCACGATTTTTTCATTTCAGGCTGTTCTGCGATGCCCGGTAATGGTTCGTAACGGTATCCGCTTTCCTGTTTCGTCCAGGAGTGTTCCTGCTCACCGCCAAGCGGCTGCCAGCAATCCTTGTAATTGTCATCCTGGAATTGGGGACGATATTTCGAATCAGAAACCAGAATTCTCACCTGCTTCTGTTCGGCCAGATTTTTCCGCTGAATTTTTCCCTGCACGTAAACATTGCCATTGCTGAGCGAAACAACCTCTCCGGGAAGACCAATAATTCTTTTCGCATACGCCTGTGTCGGTCGGTGTGGATTGCGAAATACAACAG
>JALWSL010000084.1 GCA_027080405.1 Planctomycetaceae bacterium | reverse complement strand
AATCAGTACAATGGGATCGCTCAGGTCAATGCGAAAGGTGAGACGAAACCGATGCCCGAATACGAAACAGAACTGCTGAAAAAAAAATTTGGTGATCACGCCACTTCCTTCGAGGGGAATCTGTATGCGTATCCGGTGGTTTCCCGCCGAAGTGGTGGAATTTCCTTGGGAGTCAATCTGAATCCCGATAAAACGTGCAATTTCGACTGCATCTACTGCCAGGTCGACCGCACGACTGACTCGCCGATCCAGCAGGTTGATGAACAGCTATTGCTCGGCGAACTGAAAGACCTGCTCATCGCCTGTCGCAATGGGAGTCTGTTTGAACACCCCAAATTCCGCGATGTTCCGCAAAAGTGGCGGGGACTGAACTCAATCGCCTTCGCAGGAGACGGAGAGCCGACCAGCTACAGACGATTTCCGGAAATCATTCAGGCCGTGATTCAGTTGAAGCAGGACGTCCAACTGCCAGATGTTCCGTTGGTTCTGATTACGAACGCGACCCTGTTTGACCGTGAGGCCGTCAAAGAGGGGTTGCAACTGATTATCGCCGACCAGGGAGAAATCTGGGCAAAGCTCGATGCAGGAACTGACGAGTATTACCGTCAAGTCGATCGTACGGTTATCCCGTTGGAAAAAATCATCAGAAACATCACTGAAACCGCCCGGCAGAGACCGTTGGTCATTCAGAGTCTGTTCATGACGATCAACGGAAAACGACCAACGTCGCAGGAAATGGACGCCTATTGTGAAAAGTTGAACGGAATTGTCGAACAGGGTGGAAAAATCAAACTCGTGCAGATTTACACCGTTGCAAGAACCCCGGCTGAAAATTATGTCACCTCACTAAGCAACAAAGAGGTGGACCAGATTGCTGAAACCGTGCGAAGCCAAACAGGATTACAGGTTGAAAGTTACTATGGCAACTGAGCGCGACTGTTTCCGGTCGCTAAAATCTCCCTGTCAGATAAAGTCCTGTCAGGCTTCGATCAACTCCTTGATTGGAGTGCCATCACAAAGTGCCAGAGGGCGGCCAATCGGCGTGATCATTTCCTTGTCCGGATCGATGTTCAATTGGTGCAGAATCGTCGCGTAGAGATCCGGAACGGTCAGAGGATTTTCAGGATCGGTTTTCTTCCCGGTCGGATCGGTTTTGCCGATGATTCTTCCGGCCTGAATACCACCACCGCCAATGACCGCAGGAAATCCGGTTGGCCAATGATCCCTTCCATCGAGAGGATTGATCTGTGGAGTCCGGCCGAATTCACCGATACACAGGACGACTGTCGAATCGAACAGGTCGCGTTCTTTCAGATCCTGTATCAAGGCTGCAAATGCGGGATCAAGATCCCTGGCGCGATCTGCCTGTGCCTCGAAATTGTTGGCGTGGGAATCGAATCCATTCAATGTGACCTCGATAGAACGAACTCCCACTTCGACGAGTCGGCGGGCCACCAGACAACCACGTCCGAACTGGGAATCGCCATACCTGCGTTTTGTTGATTCAGGTTCTTCATCAATTTCAAAAGCGCTTAACTGTTTGGAGGACATCATTTTCAGAGCGCGCTCAATTGTACTTTCATGCAGAGAGCGTTTCACCTGCCATTGGCGTCCCTGACTGAATGCCCGCGAAACAACTGCCAGCGAATCAAGTCGTTTCTTCTGTCTTTTCCCGTTGACGGCAGCCCGCATATTACGAATGCCGTTTCCCGGGTTGAAGATGCGAAATGCGTCGTATTGATCCCCCAAATAGCCACCTCGCCCGGGCCACTCCCCTGCTCCCAAAGAGACGTACTGCGGAATTTCCAATCCCTGAACAGGTCTTTCATGAGCGATGACTGCTCCCAGCGCAGGGTATTTGGTTGTCGGATCCGGACGGTAACCCGTTTTGACATACGCAGTGGCCCGTTCATGATCCCCTTCCTTGCTGACAAGGGATCGCACGACCGACAAAGAGTGCATCTGCTCGGCGACTCGGGGATAATGTTCCGCAATTTGCAATCCCGGCAAAGAGGTTTTAATCGCCTTGGTCGGCCCGCCGATTTTTGTTCCGGGGTGAGGGTCCCAGGTTTCCAATTGGCTTGGCCCACCTGCCAGCCAGAGGGTGATGAAAGATGAAGCCCGCTTCGGCCC
>JALWSL010000083.1 GCA_027080405.1 Planctomycetaceae bacterium | reverse complement strand
CTGTCCTGGAGGAACTCAATTTGCAGGGGATGGCCAGTTCCATTCATTGCACCATTTTGCGAAAACTTTCCATCAGGAATAAAGCGATTTTGCGGCTCGAAGCGGATCTCAACGATGTTTCCATGCGCGTTCGGGATTTTCCTCTGGCGATCAATCAGGCACAGGGGCATGTTTCCTGCGATGAACAAGGGTGGCAGTTTACGCGAATTTCCGGAAAGCACGGCAAGACGCAATTGAACGCCTTCGGGGCTGTCACACCGCAGGGAGATCAGTGGCGGTTGAAACTGACGACGTCGGCCAAACAGGCGAATTTCGATCAGAATTTACGACTTGCCTGCCGGGTTGCCAGCGCGGAAGTGTCACAAGTCTGGGACAACCTGCGACCACGGGGTGAGTTTGATGTCACCGTTGAAATTGATGGCTTGATCGGTAAGGAAGAAAGTGCGCTGCAGGTTGAAATTCCGTGGATGAAATTGAATCGATGCGAACTGAAACCGACGGCTTTTCCCTGGCGGATTTCACAGCTTGATGCAACCGTGCGGGTGAGTCGGGAGGGAGCGGTTCGTTTTGAAAATCTCAAGGCGGTGCATGATCTCTCCCACATTGAAGCGGACGGTTCATTCAGCACTCACCCGGATTATTGGCAATTGAAATTCGATCAACTGGTAGTCGATGATCTTTCCCCCGATCACGAATTCAAGGCGGCATTGCCTGATGATTTCCGCAGTCTGTTGGAATCGATGAAGATTGAAGCCCCCGTTTCGGTATCGGGAAAAGTCGAGTTCAAGGGAGATCACCAGGGAAAGGTTGTCACGGCGGCCTGGGACGGTTCGGTTGTTTTGAATCAGGTGGATATATTTCTGGGACTCCAGATCGGCAAAGTCAGTGGGACGATCGAGATGACCGGGGCACTTGATCGGGATGGAGTGGCCACCATTTCCGACGGAAAAATGGCGTTGGATTCCTGCTGGGTTAGCGGATATCACATTTCTGATGTCAAGGGGCCGTTTTTCATTGATAAAGAACGCATTGTTGTTGGCTCGGAAAAAATGTTCGATACCGGAGACCCGGATCAGGAATGGAAAACAATTTCCCGACAGGAACGCGTGGCGGGGCACATCTTCGGAGGAGAACTGTTTCTCGATTTGATGGCCCGTCGCACGAAAACGATGCCCTATTGGTTGCGGTGCAAACTTTCCCGGGCTGATCTCGAACAGTGGGCCATTCAAAATAAATATGGGCAGGCGAACATCCGGGGAGAGATAAATGGATACATCGATCTGGCCGGCGATATTGTCTCGACGCGTCACATGGTTGGAAGTGGAGAATTGCAAATCAGTCCGGCCGCACTTTATGAATTGCCCGTGATTCTTCAGATGATTCAGAAACTCAAGTTCACTCCGGCTGATGGCTCCGCCTTCCACAAAGCGTATGCGAAGTACCGCGTGCAGGATGAAAAACTGATCTTCGATGAAATTGGACTACTCGGTGACAGTATCAGTCTGCTGGGAAAAGGCTACATCCGTTTTGATCGCACGATCGACCTCGATTTTGTTTCCCGCCGACCTCGCAAAAGTCGAATTAATGTTGTGTCGCAGGTTCTGACAGGATTGGAGAGGATTTTACCGGTGATGTTTATTGTCGATGTGACCGGAACGATTGACTATCCGATTATCAACGTTCAGGATGGTGTAACGGATGGGGTCAACGGGGCGCTACAGGGTTTCATCAAGGCATTGGAGGCCGGCCCGGCCAACATCCGCCCGCCGCTCACACAACCTCCTCCCCGCCTGCAACTGCCTGAACAGGAAAACTGAAAGCGTCTCAGGCCCCCCTCATCAGTGCACACCGCCAGTTCCCAAAGAACGCAAGGCAACCGTTTTGAACGGCTGTTGTCCAGCCAGTCTCAATCAATAAAGATGAACTCGTTCATATTGAACAGCAGTCGGCAATAATTCTCCAGACCGTTATTTTTTGTGTAAGCAAGAAGCAAGGCGAACTCCTTTTTGTTCGGTGCTCGGCCCGCCACTTCCAGGAACCCCTGTTTCACCGCCCGTTCGATTGAATCCGTTTGAGATTCCAGCTTTTTGGCGAACTCGCTGGACATCGCAACCACAAGCCCGTTGTTGAGCAACGTCAGAGCTTGCAGCGGCGTGAGCGATTCATTGCGTTTCGGCACCAGCAGAGATGGATCTGCACAGTCGAGCGTGTTCATGAACGGCTCCAGTTGGGAGCGGACAATAAACCGATAAATCGAACGCCGATGCGTACGCGGATCGGCTGGATCATGCAGATGGTATTGGTAGTGTGGCGAGTGCTCGGGCTTTTCAATGACAAAATCCTGGAATGCCGGTCCCCCCATTTTGAGCTCGAGTTTCCCGCTGATAAACAGGATGCTGTCGCGAATCGCTTCGGCGTCCAGTTTTCGTGAGGACATTTTCCAGAGCAGGCGGTTATTGGCATCGATTTCCATGGCGTGACGAACCCGAGCATCAACGGGCGGGTTCGATGTCTGCTGATAGGTTCGGCTGGTAAGAATCAGGCGATGCAGATCCTTCAGCGACTGTCGTCCATCCCGGAATTCCACTGCCAGCCAATCCAGCAATTCCGGGTGGGTGGGAACGCCGCCCATGTGGCCGAAATCATTGGGGGTATCGACGATTCCATTGCCGAAATGGTACTGCCAGACGCGATTGACAATGCTTCGCCAGGGCAATGGATTTTCCCGCGCCGTCAGCCATTTCGCCAACGCGATCCGCCGCTGCGACTCCGGTTGATCGACTGTTTCGGGGAAACGGGCTGGAAGATTGGCAAAAATCGAAAGCGTGCCCGGAATCGCCTCGTAGTCGGGCTTGTTGATGTTGCCCCGCTTCAGCAGAAAAATCGGTCGCGGTTTCCCGTTGAATTTGCCACGCCCGACAAAATTGCCCGATCCGGTGTGAACCGTTCCCGCATAAACACGTTTCGGCTCAGGCAACCGGGCCAGTTCAGTATTGATGGAAGCAATCAGATTGCGAATCTGTTTCAGCTTGCGACGAAGTTCGGGAGTTCCGGCGAGTTGGAGGAGTTCCCGGCGTTTCTGTCTCAGTTCTGCCAGTTTCTGTTCCCGATCGGACTCCGGAGCAATTCCGTCAACCAGATTTGTTTTTGCCCAGCGGGGGAGTGCTTCGATTGTATCTTTGGCGCTCACCATCCTGTTGATCGCGAGATTCTTTCCCCGCGGATTCAACACTTCCAGTTCGGCCAGAGCAAAAATGTAATCTCCTTTCCGCGGAGCCAGTTTCGTGGCAGTAACACGGACATACTGGGCTTGAACTGGAGCAAGTAACCGCAAATTCACCGGTATCACACCGGGATTCTGGAAATCCTGTTCATCCGAGGTGAGACCGGGAATATCCAGGGGCGTTACCTCCTTTTGGAAGTCAGGATCATTACCAACTTCAACCCGAAAGCGAACCGGAAAACCAAACCCCGCACCGATATTGTTAAAATTATCGAAACAGGGACGCAATCTGATATGTGAAATCGCCTGCGGTTTCCCCAGGTCAATTTGCACCCATTTGGTTTCGTTCTGTTTGGCTGAAATCGCACTGTGATAACCATAAGCCACGGGAAGCCCTGTCTCCTTCTTTTCTTCGTAAATTGAAATCAGTTTTTCGATCTCAACCAACTCCGCTCCGGCCGCATCATGCAAAGTATGAGCGAGTTGTTTTTCGATTTTCCCGGCTTGTTCCTTTCCCTTTTTTAATTGATGGAATTTTCTCAGCAGGGCAGGATCATCGAAATAATTCCGATCAGCACGATCCAGGGCGGCGAAAACAGCCTGCAGTGCGTAGTAGTCATCCTGGGAGATGGGATCGAACTTGTGATGGTGGCATTGGGCACATCCGACCGTCAGACTGCAGAACGATTCGATAGTATTGCGAACCATGTCGTCGCGATCGAGATGACGGGCGATCTTGCCATCCGTTTTTGTCTCCGGAACTTCCGCATGGCCGACAAAATCCCAGGGACCAGCCGAGATAAAGCCCATCGCCACGATTCCGTCGGGGGAATCCGGAAACATCGCATCTCCGGCGATCTGTTCCTGGACGAACTGCGACCATTTTTTATCCTGGTTGAGAGAGCGAATGACATAGTCCCGATAGGGCCACGCATTGGGCCGGGGCTTGTCTTTATCGTAACCGTGTGTGTCGGCGTAGTGCACAATATCCAGCCAGTGTCTCGCCCAACGCTCGCCATACCGGGGAGAAGCAAGCAACCTCTCAATCAGTTGAGAATAGGCATCGGGAGAGGGATCGTCGACAAAATCTTCAATCTGTTTTGGTGTGGGAGGCAAACCGATCAAATCGAAGTAGACTCTGCGAATCAGCGTTCTTCGATCTGCAACAGGGGAGAGTTGAAGTTTCTGCTCTTGCAAGCGTTTTAATATGAAGGCGTCAATCGGGTTTTGCACTCCGTTGGAACCGGAGCTTTTTTCTACCTGTGGAACCACGGGGCGTTTGAGCGGTTGAAAGGACCACCAGTTCGTATCGGACAGGGCAGCCGGTTTCAAGCGGACATCGTTTGGCCAGACCGCTCCTTCAGAAATCCAACGATGGATCACCGCCTGCTCTGCCTCCGAAAGGGGCGATTTCCCTTTGGGCATTTCCGCTTGCGGTCTCCCGCTGGAATCCTCCTGTTCGGTGGTGATCAAGGCCATGAGATAGCTGGCATCGGGATCACCGGGTTCAACCGCCTCTCCACTTTCGCCGCCTCGCTTCAGTGCCTCGGCACTATCAAGTGAAAATTCTCCCTTGGAAAAATCTTCATTATGACACTCCAGACAGTGCTTCGTCAGAATCGGCGCGACTTGCTCACGAAAATAGACTTCCCGTTTCTGAATGGCCGATTTTCCCTCGCTTCGGGCAGGCAGGAGGAAGCACGATAGAACGCTGTAAGCCGCAAAAACAACAGTAGCGGTCTTCTCCGGGAATGATTCAAAGCGGGAAAACAATTCAACGCGGGAGCAGGGTCGGGGAGTCGCCATTGCAAGTGGACTTTCAATTGAAACTGTGATTTGCTGGCAAACGGCAGGAGGAAAATATCATCAGCGTTAATGACATCAGCACCATTTTATATCTCTTTGGTGAGATTGCCAGCCTGATTTTGAAAAACTCCCAATTTGTAGATCGGAGTCGCTCAGTTTCTCTTTCGTGCGGCCCTGTTCATTCCAAATGATGGGCGGATATGCTAAATACGGTTCTCGCAGAAATTCGTTCTTGATGGAGAGAAATTGTCGTCATGCTTTGGGAAATTGAAATCACATCAGCCCGGGATTTTACCGACCGGGAAGCGGCCCGTGTTCTGGCGGAATGCAACAGTCTTGGCTGTGACTCCATTACACAGGTTCGTTCTGCCCGGCTGTTTCTGGTACAGGGGGCGTCTCTTGGCGATAAGGAATTGGATTCGATAGAACAGTTGTTGGCCGATCCTGTCACGGAACATTCCACGCGTAAATTACTCGCTTCAGATGCAGCAGCACCGACTGCACCGGCCGGTTGCAATTTTCAGTTGCAAATTCAAATTCTGTTCAAACCCGGGATGACGGACAACGTCGCGATGAGTGCCAAGCGGGAACTGCAACAGCGCGGCTTGCCTGTGGAAGAAGTGGCGACTGTTCGCAGATACTGGTTCAACGCCGATGCCGATGCTTCGCAGGTAGATCGGGTCATTTCCAGAATCCTGGCCAACGATGCAATAGAACGCGTCATCAGAGGTCCACTTCAGTTGACCAGCATTACTCTGGGGCACGATGTCCCGTTCGAGTTGAAACAGGTGCAGCTTTCCGGTTTGGATGACGGGCAACTGATGCAGATTTCACAGGAGAATCTGCTTTCGCTTTCTCTGGTCGAAATGCGCACGATTCAGCAGTATTTCCAGGAACTGGGGCGGGAGCCGACAGATATCGAACTGGAGACGATCGCTCAAACATGGAGTGAGCATTGCTCGCACAAAACGTTGGCTGGTCGAATCAGATACGACGATGGAACGCAAACACGGCATTTTGAGAACATGCTCAAGGAGACGATTTTCGCTGCAACGGTTTCGGTTCGGGAATCCTTGGGGGATGACGACTGGTGCGTTTCCGTTTTCAGCGATAACGCGGGCATTGTAACATTCAACGAGACTTACGATGCCTGTTTCAAGGTGGAAACGCATAACCGTCCTTCTGCTTTGGAGCCGTACGGAGGCGCGAACACCGGGATCGGGGGCGTCATTCGCGATTGTCTCGGCACCGGGTTGGGAGGCAAGCCGGTTGCCAATACCGATGTCTTCTGTTTTGCCCCCTCAGATATCCCCTACGAAGATTTGCCGCCCGGCGTGCTTCACCCGAAAACGATTTCCCGTGGGGTTGTTGCAGGTGTCCGCGATTACGGAAACCGCATGGGCATCCCAACGGTCAACGGGGCTGTCTATTTTGATGAGCGTTACATCGGCAACCCGCTCGTTTATTGCGGGAACGTGGCCATCATTCCTCGCGGGAAAGCGTTCAAGAAGGTACAGCCGGGAGATTATATTGTTTCCATTGGTGGACGAACCGGACTCGATGGCATTCATGGTGCGACTTTTTCTTCAGCCGTCCTGACCGATAAAAGTGAAGAAACCTCTGGTGGTGCGGTTCAGATCGGGAACGCGATCACAGAGAAAATGGTTGCCGATGTCGTGCTGAAGGCGCGGGATCTCGAACTGTTTTCGGCCATCACCGATTGCGGGGCAGGGGGCTTCAGCAGTGCGATTGGCGAAATGGCGGAAGAAACTGGCGCGGAAGTCTGGCTCGATAAGGCCCCGTTGAAGTATTCCGGACTCACCTATATGGAAATCTGGATTTCCGAAGCACAGGAACGCATGGTTCTTTCAGTCCCGCCAGAAAAATGGGAAGAGTTCAAGAACATTTGCGACAGCGAAGGCGTTGAAGCCTCGATTTTGGGGAAATTCACGGAATCGAAAAAACTCGTTTTGAAATATCAGGATCAGCGAGTTGGTGAACTTGATCTCGCCTTTATGCATGATGGCCGCCCGCCGATTGTGCGTGATGCCGTTTACCGATCGAAAGAAATAACACCAGTTGCACTTTCGGAACGGGAAAATTACAACGACGACCTGCTTCACATTCTCGCTTCGCCCAACGTCTGTAGTAAAGAATGGATCATCAGGCAGTACGACCATGAAGTCCAGGCCGGTTCCGTCGTCAAGCCGCTTGTCGGTGTGGAAAACGATGGCCCTGCCGATGCCGCCGTCGTTCAGCCGGATTGGAATTCGCCGCGTGGTCTGGTTATTTCAAACGGAATGAATCCGCATTACGGCGATCTCGATCCGTATCGCATGGCAACTTCCGCGATTGATGAAGCGATACGAAATTGCGTTGCAACGGGAGCCGACCCGCAAAAAATCGCGATTCTCGACAACTTCTGCTGGGGCAATACCGATCGACCGGAAACACTGGGGGCACTCGTTCGTTCTGCCCTTGGCTGTCAGGATGCGGCGATCGGTTTCGCGGCGCCGTTCATCAGCGGAAAAGATTCACTGCATAACGAATTCACCTACCCTGAAAACGGCAAGCAGAAAACCGTTTCCATTCCCTGTTCACTGCTGGTTAGTGCTCTGGGACAGATCGAAAATATCGAAAATGCGGTCACGATGGATCTGAAAGCGGCAGGAAACCAAATCGCGATTGTTGGCATCACACGTAATGAACTGGGAGGGAGTCACTACTGTCTGGTGAATGGATTGGACGGCGGTGAGGTTCCTAAAGTCGACTTCGCCATGGCAGGAAAAGTTTTCATGTCGCTGCATCAGGCGATGCAAAACAGATTGATTCGTAGCTGCCACGATTTAAGTGAGGGGGGCCTGGCGGTTGCCGCTGCGGAAATGGCATTTGCAGGAAATCTGGGACTCGACCTGCACCTCGAAGATATCCCCTGCGAATTTCCTGCCGAGTTGTCTCCAGCCGATCCGGTCAAACTTTTTTCTGAAAGTAACAGCCGCTTTCTGATCGAGGTCACACCAGAGAATACGGAAAAAGTGGAAGAGCTCTTTGCCGAACTTCCATTCGCCTGGATTGGCGCTGTTTCAGAAGACCCACAGCTCTCAATCTGGGATTCAAATGGCGATCCAATCATCCGTCAGTCAAACAAAAGCCTCAAAGCTGCCTGGCAAAATAAAATTCAGTGGGATTGATTCCCGGGGCACATGGAAAGCGATTCACTCTTCGACCAGTTCGACATCATCGGTCGAGTCGATCACCTTCATCAATTTTGCGTAGGATGATCGGGTGTCGACCGTGATCCGGTAATCGAAATACGGCCTTCCGATCGGAGATCGTTCCCGCAAACCGGCTTCCAGTCCATTACGGAGCAGTTTCGCCGCAAAATGTTTACAGGCTTCGTTTCCCTTGACTCGAACCAGACAATCAATGTGCATCTGGTCCGGTCGCAGATTGATATGGTAACTCGATGTCATGCAATCCTTCCCTGTCAATCCAGCATGGTTAACCCGACATAACTTCCTGTGACCGATGCGATGGAGAACATCGTTCACAAAAATTTGTCATGTTCGACAACTTTCCCTCCTATTGTTACTTAATCGGAGCATTGC
>JALWSL010000082.1 GCA_027080405.1 Planctomycetaceae bacterium | reverse complement strand
TCGCGACACCGGCTGACATCGCCAACGGATTTCCGCCGAATGTGCTGGCGTGCATCCCGGGGCGTAAACTTGGAGCGATTTCATCCTTAGCGACAATCGCCCCACAGGCGACCCCACCGGCCACCCCCTTGGCCAGTGTCATTATATCCGGCTGCACTCCCCAATGCTGATAGCCGAACCATGTGCCCAAACGCCCCATGCCGGTTTGCACTTCGTCGAAAATGAGAACCAGATCGTGTTCATCGGCCAGGTCTCGCAAACCCTGCAGATAACCTTCATCGGGTTTGTTGACGCCTCCTTCCCCCTGTACCGGTTCGATCAGAATGCCACACGTTTCGTCATCGATCAAATCACGCACCGCCTGCAAATCGTTATGCGGGGCATATTGAAAGCCAGCCATCAACGGACCCAATCCCTGGTGATACTTCGGTTGCGCGGTCGCGGTCACGGCTGCAAAGGTTCGTCCATGAAAACCGTTCTGGAATGTGATGATCTTGTACTTCTGCTCTGGCGTATGCAGTCGTGCCAGTTTGATGGCCCCTTCAATCGCCTCGGCTCCACTGTTGCAGAAAAATGCCTTGCCAAATGATCGCGAACAGATCGCCTCGGCAAACTCGCCCTGCGATTCGATGTACCACGTGTTGGGAACATGAATCAGTTGAGCTGCCTGGTGTTGAATCGCTTCAACCACTTTGGGCGGCGAATATCCCAGAATGTTACAGCCCCAACCGGGAAACAGATCGAGATACCGCTTCCCCTCGGCATCCCAAACATACGAACCTTCTCCCCGCACCAGACAAATCGGATAACGTCCGTAATTCGGGATCACGTATTGATCAAACAGCGAAATGGTTTCCTGACTCGAACGGGTTGTGGTTGTCATTATGAATGGGTCCATTCAATAGGCGTTAGAGGTTAGGGATTAGACGTTAGGCTCTTCTCGCTGAAAATCTGTGCAAAGCAACTTTCTATTTGGTTCCAACCTTGCTGTCATGTAACACAATTACAAAACTACAAAACAATTTCGGTGCCGATTCCCTGATCGGAATAGATTTCCAGCATTAACGAATGGGGGATTCTTGCATCGACCAGGTGTACTTTTTTGACTCCTGCCTCCAGGGCTTCCAGCGCAGCTTCCACTTTCGGAACCATGCCGGTGTCGATAATTCCTTCCTCAATCAACTCCCGGCAGCGATCTGCTTTCAGGTGAGATTGCAACGTCGCCGGGTCATCTTTATCGAGGAAAATTCCGGGAACATCGCTCACAAAAACCAGTTTTTCTGCATGAATCAAACGGGCAACGGCTGCCGCCGCGGTGTCTGCGTTGACATTCAGCTTCTGATTCTCCTCATCCAACGCAATCGAAGGGAGTACCGGAATCGAATGGCTTCTGCATGTGGCGAGAATCACTTCCCGGTTGATCCCGACGATCTGCCCGACACGGCCCATGTCGATCGGTTCACCGCTGACATCGTTCATCATCAGCTTTTCGCCTTTTAACACCGGCTGTGTCAGATGATTCAGTCCGACGGCGTGTCCCCCCTGACTGCGAATTTCTCCGACCAGCTGTTCGCAGATGTTACCAGCAAGTACCTCGGCGGCAATTTCCAGAATTTTTTCATCGGTGTAACGTCTGCCCCGTACAAACCGTGGTTCGATTCCCGCCTCAGCCACGGCGGCGTTAATCGCTTTTCCGCCACCATGTACAAGAATCGGATGCATCCCGACCGATTCCATGAAGATCACATCCATCAGGAAAGAACGGACAGAATCTTCCTGTTCCAGCGCGCTGCCGCCCAGTTTGATTACGACATGTTTATCACGAAATTGCTGAATCCAACCGAGGGCTTCCAGCAATGTTTTTGCCTTACGGACCGCTTCTTCGTGTCCTAACGGAATGTTCATATTTTCAATGACGTCTGACATGATTCCCTGACACATGGAAATTGTAATAACCACATCTTTTTGAAAAGAAGTAAATTGATTTTATACATATTTTCAAAAAAATTCACTGTCGCGAACCATTACGACCGGAATCGGTGGAACCTTCCTGCAAACTGGCAAAAAAACCGGCAGCGATTACCTGACTTATTGAAAATAAGGTTCGGAATCGGCTGCTTCAGGAACGATACAATAA
>JALWSL010000081.1 GCA_027080405.1 Planctomycetaceae bacterium | reverse complement strand
GGTCACGATCAACTCGTTGCTGCCGAGTTGATCGTGACCATCATTCTGGGTTCGGTCACGAAAATGCTCAAACATGTGGAAGACTTCTATGATCTGATGGCTTCCGTTGACAAGTTGGGCACGTTGTTCGATCTCCCCCTGGAACGGCAGGATGGTCTTCTCTCTATTCCGGGGGATCAGGGTATCGAGCTGAAAATTCAGGAGTTGTGTTACGGTTACGGTACCGGGCAAACAGTATTGAATAATTTCAACCTGGTTCTCGAATCGGGAACGATAACAGGAATATGCGGGCCTCCCGGTTGCGGAAAAACGACGCTGGCGGAACTGCTGTTTGGTCTTCTTCCCCCCACTGCCGGGATTATCGAATTTGATGGGATCGGCAGCAACAACCTGCGTCCGGATGCAATGCGTCGACATATTTCATTGGCGGGGCCCATCGAAGTTCTTGAAGGGACAATTGCTGAAAATGTGCACCTGGATCGGGTGAGAGTCGATTCCACTGTGGTTCAGGAATCGTTGCGACAGGTCGGTTTGCTGGATGAAATCTTCCTTCTGCCCGATGGACTGGATCAAAAGCTGACAGCCAGGGGGGCACCACTGTCTGAAACGAGTTTACGCAAATTGATGCTTGCCCGCTCGATCGCCGGAACTCCCCGGCTGTTGATTATCGACGCGCTGATGGATGCGTGGCCCGATGAGGAAATTCAACAAGTCTTGCCTGTTCTGTGCAGAAAGGATCCACTCCGGACAGTCATCATTTTTAGCGGTCGCAAACAGATTCTGAAATACTGTGAGCGCGTCATCAATCTGGATCGATTGATGGCCAATCCCTCCCGGGTGATCTCTCCTGAAAAATCGCAAATGAAGGAGAACGAGAAATGATCTGGAGCCGCGTCCCTCGTTCAGCAGCCTGGCATTCTGACGATCTTGATAATCTTTTCCCCGCCCTGCGGTTGGTGAAGTCATCGCGCAGAGCCCGCCGAATGGCCAAATGGCTCGGTTTGCTGTTGATGCTGGTGGTTCTCGCCATCGCATTTGCCCCCTGGCAGCAATTTGTTGCAGGAACTGGACGCGTTGTCGCATTTGATCCCTTGTTACGCGAGCAGGTTGTGCAGGCACCGATATCAGGGCGTGTTTCACAATGGGTAGATGGAATACGGGAAGGGTTATTTGTGAAACAGGGGCAAATGATCGTTCAAATACAGGATTTGGATCCGCATTACCTGGCACGTATCAAGGAACAGATTAAAGCCACCAAGAATCAGCTGGAATCGTTAAAGCAGGTTTCCAGGGCGTATGAAGAACAGGTTCGGGCATTCGAGTTGATGAAGGAGCAAATAATTGCGGCAGCAGGTGAGTATATCAGGATGTCCGAACAGAAACTGGAAGCGGAGCGTCAAAACCTCCAGGCGGCTCAAGCCGCTCTTTCCCAAACCAAAGCGGATTATACTCGTCAAAATCTGCTGGCCAGAGATGGTCTGGCATCGGCGTTCAAACAGCAATTGGCTCATCGTAAACTGAAAGAAGCGCTTGCCAAGGTGGAGCAGGCCAAAGCCTATATTGCCTCTGCACAGAACGGCGTGAATGCCAAAAGCAGTGAACGCAGGGCCAAAGAGCGCGAAGCCCAGGCGAAAATCGATTCAGCAAACGCACAACTGCGAAAGGCTCAAAGTGATGTGGCGAAAACGGAAAAAACATTGGTCGAGTTGCAGGTCAAGCTGACGCGACAGAAAAATCAGACCGTTACCGCTCCCTGGGACGGTTTTATTTTCAAACTGGAAACGTTTCAGCAGGGGGCAATCGTGAAGAAAGGCGATCCCCTGTTTACTCTGGTTCCTCAAACGAAGGATCGGGCTGTTGAAATCTGGCTCGATGGCAACGATATTTCATGGGTGAGGCCGGGACAGCACGTTCGATTGCAGTTTGAAGGTTGGCCCGGCATTCAATTTGTCGGCTGGCCTTCAGTCGCCATCAATACATTTGGTGGGCTGGTTGCAGTTGTCGATTCAACCGATAACGGAAAAGGCCAATTTAGAGTTCTGGTTCAACCGGATCCGGAAGATACACCGTGGCCTTCCGGTCGTTACCTGAGACAGGGAGTCCAAACAAACGGGCTGGTCATGTTGAAGCGTGTCCCAC
>JALWSL010000080.1 GCA_027080405.1 Planctomycetaceae bacterium | reverse complement strand
GTCTGGCGAATGAAGCGGACATGAAAGCGGATCCCGAAAACACTCTTGTCTGGCGGATGAATCGTAAACGGATGAGCTTCGAAGCAATGCGGGACGGGATGCTTGCGAGTGCAGGGTTGTTGAAGCTGGATCTGTCCGGTCGTCCTGAACCGCTCGAAGGGAAATCTCCCACCTACCGCCGGGCTGTCTACGGCTTTATCGACCGCAATAATGTTTCACAACTGTTGCGAACTTTCGACGTTGCCGGCCCGAATACCAGTGTGTCAAAAAGGCCCCACACGACGGTTCCGCAGCAGGCGTTATTTGTGATGAATTCGCCTTTTGTGATGTCGGTCGCCGAGGCGCTTGTTAAATCCGTCGATACGAAGAAAACGGTACCTGCAATCGGACAGCTTTTCCGGAAAATATATGCCCGTGATCCCGAGAGGGATGAAACGGAATGGTGCCGAGACTTCATCCAGAGCCAGCCCGATAACAAAAACGCCTGGCAGGAGTTGGCGCAGGCGCTGCTGTTGAGTAACGAATTTATGTTCATCGACTGACCCGAACCGTAGCAACTGGTCATGCCGCCCGGGTTTTTCATGACAGCGGCATGGCGGTGGAAAATCAATTCTGGCTGGCCGCGATATAGTCGGCCAGTGAATTTAAGTTTTTCATGAACGTTCGCGTTTCGATCACACGGGTTTTCTGATAACTCGACCTGCCCGTGCGGATTTTTCCCTGCGTGACCCATGCCCCCCTCTCATCAAGCGTGTTGATAGCCGAGAGGGCCCGTGCCCGCAGTGAGGAACTCAGGCGGGGTTCCGTTTGGGGGTAGCGGAGTTGTTTTCGCTCCTGGGGGTTGATTTGGGTCAGGCTGTGATATCGTCGTTCCAGAGAATCCAGATTTGAACCGACGATAAACGAATAATGGGTGGGCATGTTATCAGGGCTGTATGTCAGATTGTAGTCGAGATCGAAGTAGAGTGGTCTGTTTGTTTTCAGTTCGTAAAAACGGGCCAGCTTCTTTCCCGGTAATTCGCTGGAACGCAGATAGCGGATCGCTCGCGGAATGGGAGCGAGAAATTTTTTCTCTCCGGTGTGGATGTAAAGCCGCATCAGGATGTTGAGAACACCTTGTGATTCGCCGCCGGTGATCGCAGGTGGTTCGAACTTTCTCGCCCAGGCAGGGTGCATTTTTATGTTATACTGCTGTGCCCAGGCAGGTTGCGGTTCGGGCATTTGAGCTAACAAGATGAATTCTCCCGCCCTGATGCCCGCCTGCCGAAAGCGCTCTTCTCCGTAAATACGATGCGCCAGAAACATGACTTCGATCATGTCGGCGATTGTGTTGTCGTTGAACGTGTAAAACTTCGAGTAGTCCTGTTTGAGGTGGGTTCTCGGCCATTTCTCCGGGTAACTCGCCTTGATGACGGGATACTTTTCCGGGTCGGGAAAGCTGGCGTACTGCTGAGGCCAGGCTCCATTGGGATATTGTGCTTTCAGAAAAGAGTTTTGGGCATAAACAACCGCTTCGTGAATTTGCTCATCCTGAAAGTTCAATTCCTGGTCGATCAACATTAAAAACCGCAAGGCGGATTGTGATTTATTGTCGTCGAAGGTCGTCTTGTTCCGTCCCCGAGTGATCCCGCTTTTGCGGTATTGGTATTTCAGCGGTTCTTCAAAATCGATCAGCGAAGCCCAGCCCCCCGATTGCAACTGACCGGCAACGAGAGCATAGGCCGCTTTTTTTGCCGCCTCAAGCGCGACCGGTTCTCTCGTTTTCTGATACGCTTTGAGCATCGCCTCTCCGACAGCGGGCGTACCTGGCGGTTCGACCCAAATCTGATACTTCGTGGCGGCGTCTTCTCCCTGCCTGATGGAAAGATCTTCACTGTAGGCGTACAGATAACCGCCCCTGGTCGAGACTTCGTTCTGAAAGAAAAGGATCGCCTTTTTCATCGTGGCACGGGCCTGTTCAAGAGTCGCTTCATCAGCTGCCTGGCCTGATCGACCTGTCATCAGAAAAAGCAGCATCAACAGCCAACAACCGAACCGGCAACCGAACCTGTTTGCCTTGCCTGCGTGATCAAACATGATCGAACATCGCCTCCTCCGTTTTCGCGTGACCAATTGGTTGGTGAAGCCCACTCCCGAATGAAACGTGCCTCTTTTCTCGCACAGACCGGCTTCCCCGCACAGGACGGATCAACAGACTGACGCAACAATGACCGCAAGATCCAATTTATCGAAGGCGAGTCATCCTGTAAACGGGCAGGTTAATTGAACAACCGCAGATGAGACAACCTATCCCGATTGCTGTTGCAGCCTGACTGCCGATACCCGATTGTCGCAGCAGCGCAATGACAATCTCGCGTAACGACAGGGTGTTTCAAGGCGGCAGACAGAACTTGCCGGGAAGCAGTTCGCCATGTTCGGGAAGTTATGCAGGTTGCGCAACAAAAACTCATACCAAGATGCAAAAAACCAAAAAGTTTACCGAATTGCGATCTGTTTACTGATCAAATCGGGATGATTGAAGATATAATCGGGCATTGCAGGAAAAGCTGAATAAATTCGATGCCTCAACAGGAATCCGTCTCTGCTGATCCGAATGATCGGGCGAATCAATTGGGTGTCCTGTTGTTGCATCTGCGACAGGCAACAGATTAACAGCAAGTAACATAAAGCCCGTGCCGAACAGTTCTGCTGAACAGAATACGAATTTGAGTGACCAGGTCCAGGAAGACTTGCTGGGGCTTCTGGAGGGGGAAGTACGATGCGATCCCGGAACGTGCGCCCTGTATGCCAATGATGGCAGTCTGCATCAAATTCAACCGCTCGGGGTTGTGTTTCCAGTTGGAACCGAAGATGTAAAAAAGGTGGTTCGCTATGGAGCTGACCATCAAATTCCGGTCATCGCGCGGGGAGCCGGAAGCGGCCTGGCAGGTGGTTGCCTGGGCGAAGGGATTGTGGTTGATTTTTCCCGTCACATGAACAGGATATTGGAGATTCGCTCCAATACGGTTCTTGTCCAACCGGGCGTTGTCCTGGACGATTTGAACGCCGCGTTGGCGATGACGGGTCGCTATTTCGCCCCCGATCCCTCCAATTCCGCCATCACAACGGTCGGTGGAATGATTGGTGTCGATGCGGCGGGCTCGCATGCGGTTCGGGTTGGTTCGGTCCGAGATCATCTTCATTCGTTGCAGGTTGTTTTTTCCGATGGCACCGCCCATTGGTTGCAACAGGAACCGGTTGTAGCTGGTACACCGGCAACGATACAGACAACGGTGGAACAGGAGCACGATGAATATGTGCGTGTGCGGGTTATTCTTCGCAGGCTCGCTGCCCTGTTGAGGGAAAACAGGGATCTGATCGATCGCTGCCAACCGTTGCTGCTGCGCAACTGTGCGGGCTATATGTTACGGGGAGTTCTGCGAAATGGAGTGATCGATTTCCCGCGCCTGTTCGCCGGTTCGGAAGGAACATTGGGGCTCTGCACCGAAGCCGTTCTCCAGACAAGCCCTCTTCCTGCGGAAAGGGATGTCCTGTTGCTGCTGTTTTCCCAGTTCGACCGGGCGTTGCGTGCGCTGCCCTTTATCCTGGAATTTGAACCTGGTGCCTGTGATTTGCTTGATCGCCGTCTGTTGACACTTTCACGGGAATCCTCTTCCAAATACGAGAGGCTTATCCCGGCCAGTGCAGAAGCGGCGATGATTGTCGAGTTTGTCGATAAATCCCGTGATAGTCTTCTGCGCAGAACAGACCGGTTCAAGCGGTTTCTGAAATCGGAACATGCAGACTGCTCGGTTGCCATTCATGCTCGGGGTGAGGAGGAATCGGCTGAATTGTGGAAATTGCCCCGTCAAGTTGTTCCGCTATTAGCCCGTATTCAGGGAACCGCCCGTCCGGTGCCGTTTGTGGAAGACATTGTCGTTCCGCCCGATTGTCTGGGAGACTTCCTGCCTCAGGCGCAGCGGGTACTCCAGAGACATCAGGTGACGGCGTCACTTTACGCTCATGCCGGGACCGGGCAGTTGCATCTGCGTCCTTTTTTGGAGATGCCGCGGCAGGAAACAAAAACTTTTTACGAATCGCTGGCCCGCGATCTGTATCGCGTTGTCGCCGAGTTTGGAGGGGCGATCTCCGGAGAACATGGGGATGGCCTGTCCCGAACGGCTTTCCTGCGCACACAATACGGCCCTCTTTACCGGTTGTTTCAGCAGATCAAGCAGCTGTTCGATCCGGGAGAAATTCTCAACCCGAATAAAATCGTCAGTAGTGATCCTCATTTGACGATCCAGAACCTGCGTCCGGATGGAGAATTGATCCACCTTGGCAAGCCGACAAAGCATCAACTGCAGTGGACCAGCCTGCAGTTATTGGAATCTGCGGGTATGTGTAATGGTTGCGGGCAATGCAAGGCGATATCAACGTCCAGTCGCATGTGTCCTTTTTCTCTCATCGAAAAAACGGAATACAATGCCCCGCGATCCAAGGCGAATCTGCTTCGAGCCTACCTTTCCACAGATGCAGATCCTTCTCAGGAGGACGATTTCACGGAACTGGCCCAACTGGCTCCCGCTGAAGTTTTGGAGAGCTGCTTTAATTGCAAGCAGTGTCAGATCGATTGCCCCAGTCACGTTGATATCCCCCATCTTTGGCTCGAAGCAAAAGCGGCGGATGTGTTGGCTAACGGGCTGAGTTGGTCCGACTGGTTTCTGAGTCGAATTGCGACCGTTGCTTCGCTTTTTTGGAGAGTTTCCTGGTTGGTCAATCCAATTTTGCGTAACCGGCTGGGCCGATGGTTCCTGGAAAAAACGATCGGGATCGATTCGCGCCGGGTTCTTCCGGCACTGGCCCGCAAGCCGTTCCTGCTTCAGTTGAAGGGAAATTCCGAAAATATCGCCGAGTCGCCCGATGCAAAATCGTTTGCCTCTGCGGAAAAAGCTCCGATTCTTTTTGTCGATTATTTCATCAACTACCATACCCCCGAAGTCGCCTCGGCGCTCACTGCCATTTTGGAGCATAACCAGATACCGTACCTCATCCCGCTGGATCAGGATATCTCTGGAATGGGTATGATTAACGTGGGCGATTTGACTACAGCCAGAGAAATTGCAGAAAATAATGTCCGAATTCTCGCTCCTTACGCCAGGGAAGGACATCGGATTGTCTGTCTGGAACCTTCCACGGCCTTGTGTCTGTCGAAAGAATATCCGTTGTTGTTGGATCATCCGGATTTGGCGGCGATTTCCGAAATGACCTGTGATGTGGGCACATATCTTCTGGAGAAGATGGAACAGGGACTGCTCAAAACGGATTTCAGGGAACTGCCTCCGGGGCAAATCGGGTATCACGAACCGTGCCACCAACGTGTGCTTGCTCCCAATCGACCTTTTGTGCAAATATTGAAAAAGATCCCCGGGCTCGAGATGGGCCCCATCGATAAGGGATGCAGTGGCATGGCCGGACATTTCGGGTTGGCGAAAAAGAACTACGACAAATCGATGCAGATCGGCAGGGAATTGATGGAGGCGATCGAGCACGAGAATCTCAGCATGGCCACAACAGAATGTTCCGCCTGCAAAATGCAGATGGAACACAACAACCGAAAAACAGTTTTGCATCCTTTGCTGATTATTGCTGCCGGATACGGCTTGATACCGATTCCAGCCAGTAAAGTGGCCCCCTGAATCTTGCGAGGGTTTTGCGATCTTTTCCGTAACAAAGACGAAAAAAGGATGTTGATCATTGACAGTCTGGATCGCGGGACGTATTTCAGAGAACATGACTGATTCCATCCAGGTTACAGTCCGCTGTTTTGCAGGGCTGAAAGAAAAAATCGGCAAGCCGGAGTTTTCTCTGGTGCTCCCTTCTGGTTGCAGTTGTGCTACTTTCAAGGAGCAGCTTGTGGCATTTTATCCGGAAACCTCTGTCTATTCGTCGAGGTTGCTTGTTGCCAGGAACGGCAGCTATCTGAACGATGCCGATCTCATCAACGATCGGGATGAACTCGCCTGTTTTCCCCCTGTCAGTGGAGGATGAGTTAATGCCTTCGAAAACAGATTCTTCTACGGGAAATGAGAATGACGACGGCCAGATT
The DNA here is from genome assembly GCA_027080405.1 of Planctomycetaceae bacterium. Lineage (GTDB taxonomy): Bacteria > Planctomycetota > Planctomycetia > Planctomycetales > Planctomycetaceae > Rubinisphaera. Next base: position 2,567 of record JALWSL010000080.1, on the reverse strand, counting down.
CAATTGAGCATCACCCGGGTGCCGATCGATTATTCGGCCTTGACCGAATCTGTCCGTTCGAATCGGTGCGGAGCGGTCGTTCTGTTTCTGGGAACGGTGCGGGAAATCACCGGCGAAAAAAAGACCGCTTCCCTGGAATACGAAGCGTACGAAGAGATGGCGATGACCGAACTGCGCCGTCTCATCGAACTCGCCAGACAAAAGTGGCCAGTGGAAAAGGTGAGTCTTGCGCATCGTGTTGGTCATCTCGATCCGGGAGATATTGCAATCGGGATCGCGATCAGCACGCCGCACCGCAGGGAGGGTTTTGAAGCAGCCCGGTTTTTGATGGACAGGATCAAGGAAACCGTTCCCATTTGGAAAAAGGAAAATTGGGCAGATGGTACCACTGACTGGGTTCACCCCGAAGAGTAACCCTGAAGATTGCCCTTGAAGACTGATTGACAACTGGCACATCATCGATTGGAGAAAAGAGCAGAAGAATGTCGGAATTTTCAGGTGAGGTTGTCATGCTTGGAACCGGGACGAGCCATGGTGTTCCCATGGTTGGCTGTCGCTGTCCGGTTTGCCTGTCGGAGAATCCGAAAAATAATCGAACGCGCAGCAGTATTCTGGTTCGCGCACCCCAAGGGAACTTTGTGGTCGATACCACACCTGAACTGCGCATTCAGTTGTTGCGGGAATCGGTCGATCTCGTTCACGCCGCACTTTTCACGCATGCCCATGCCGACCATATTTACGGACTCGATGATCTGAGACAGTTCGGACATCTGCTTGATCGGGAAATCCCCCTTTATTGCGAAGAAAATGTCGAACAGCAGATTCGGCAATCGTTCGCCTACGCTTTCGCAGAACTTCCGAGTAACAGAAAACGGGGAGCCATCCCACGATTCGAATTCAAAAGGGTGACATCAACCCCTTTTGATCTGCTGGGATTGACCATTCAGCCTGTTCGTCTTTTGCATGGTCAGCTTCCCGTTTTCGGTTATCGATTCGCCGATATCGCCTATTGTACCGATGTCAGCGAAATTCCCGAGGAAAGTTTCCCGCTGTTGGAGAATCTGGATATTCTGATACTCGACGCACTGCGTTACCGGGAGCATCCGACACATTTCAATGTTGCCCAGGCGATCGATGTGGTTGAGAGGATTCGTCCCCGGAAAGCCTATTTCACGCATCTGACGCACGAGATCGACCACGATCAGGCGAACCAGGCTCTTCCGCAGAATATCTCCTTTGCCTGGGATGGGTTAAAAATCCCTTTTCACTTTCCGATACCCGGTATTACTAGCGGGAAAAGTTTGCGAACGGCTCGCAAGTTATAGAAAAATATCAGTTTGGATACGGCTGTCAGAATGAACCAGCCGCCCTGGGCAATCCGCTAAAAACAGTATGATTGTCAATACAGCATGATCGGCAATGAGGATCGGTAACACGGGAATACGGAGACAGCTTTGGAGTGGCTCTGTTTTCTCGCAGAAAAACTTTGTAGAACGGGAACGATTATCTGTCTTATTATTGTGCGTTCCTTTTCTGTCCGCAAAAATGAGGCCTTCGATTTCGGGCTGCCGTCTATTATCGGGTGTATCGGGCGTGTCATTGAGCAGGGATTGAGATGGCGAAGATATTCATGAGCATGTCGGGGGAGGGGCGTGGTCATGCGACGCGGATTCGTTCGGTCGTCGAGCGGATTCGGGATCGGCATCAAATCACGCTGTTCGCCCCGGGAGACGCCTATCAGTTTTTAGCCGAAAGTTATGGCCGGTCCGATCAGGTGCGGCTGGTGCAGATTCCGGGGATGAAATTCCATTACGTGAAGAAACGCCTGCATCTGTTCAAGACGATCCTTGAAGGACTGCGATTCCGTTTCTTTGTGTTGAACGGACTGATCGATCAGCTGGAACGGGAAATTCGCGGGCACAAACCGGATGTCATTCTGACCGATTTTGAACCAGGATTGCCGAGGGCGGCGAAGCGATGCGGACTTCCTTTTCTGAGCTTGACGCATCAGCATTTTCTGCTGGCCTATGATCTTTCCATTCTTCCTCGCAAGTTGCAGCTATTTGCCAGGGTGATGCAAATTGCGGTTCGGTTGCACTATACCGAACAGGAAATCTCCATGATCTCCTCCTTCTTCAAAGCAGAACTGAAACCGGAATGGCGGGAGCGGGCGATTTCGCTCGGCCCGATGATCCGTCCGGAGGTGCGCAATCGTGAAACTTCACAAGGGAACTACCTGCTTTCATATTTAAGAAGGAATACCCCGAAACGTGTCATCGAAGAACTCTCCTGTTCGCCAATACCTGTGAAAGTTTACGGTTTGGGGAAACGTCCCGACTACGGCAATCTGACGTTCCATCCAATCGATTCCCTGCGGTTCGTCGATGACATGGCCAACTGCCTGGGAGTGGTCAGCGCAGCCGGGAATCAGTTGTTGGGCGAATGCATGTATCTGGGGAAACCGGTTCTAGCCATTCCTGAAACGTGGCATCACGAACAACTCATCAATGCCCATTTTTTGCGGGAAATGGGATGTGGTGATTTCGTCACGTTGGAGCGGTATTCAC
>JALWSL010000079.1 GCA_027080405.1 Planctomycetaceae bacterium | reverse complement strand
ACCTTATTCCGACGTGGAAGTCTCGCTCGATTTCCAGTTTTCTGGCAGCCCACTGTTTGTCGTTGCCTTCAACGAGCACAAATTCAAAGGTTCGCACGCCGGGCATATTTGCAGGGCGATTGTGACTCCCCAAAAGGTTACACTGCGGGATGGAAAAACGGGCGTTTTCAAAAACGGTATTTTTGAGGCGAGAAGGGCCGGGAGGCTGGATGCGAAAACCGAAGCGTTACTCAAAACGAAACAGACCATCACCCGGGCCAACTTTGAACAGGGAAAGTGGTACCATCTTCTGATCCGCATTCAGGGCGATCGAATGACGCTGTTTGTCGACGGGAAAAAAATCAGCGAGTTGAAATCGGGTGGGATTGCCCATCAAACAAAAGACAAACTTTCTCTTGTGACATCCGGTCAGGCGATGCATTTCGACAACCTCAAAATTACGGTTCCGTAAGAAACACCAGGCTCCCGACCGTGACGGTTCCCGACCGTGACGAGGAGCCTTCATCGGGAAGAAAAGCGGAGCGATACTTCTACAACCTTTGGGGGTTTTGTGAAAAACGTTCTTTATCGATTCTGGTTTATCCGGGATGGGATTGCAGAAAATGAGACAACGCCAGTCTCTGGATTCGGCCGTGGAAGCGATCAGGCAAAATGGATACATCCTGATTGAAAATGTTCTTTCGCGGAACAGAATTCACGAATTGCGCGAACAGATTCGCGACTGTTTTACGGAATCCCGTCCGTCGGTTCGGCATCGTCGTGGCGAAGTTTACGCCGTTCGAAACGTGTTGGAAATTTTTCCGCAGGCTCGCGAAATTTGGCGTACAGATGGAATCCGGGAACTTCTCGGTTCTTTTTTGGGGGCAGATTACGGATTGGTTCGAGGACTCTATTTCGATAAACCTCCCGAACAGACCTGGGCACTACCCTGGCATAAAGATCTGCTGATTGCGGTTGAGGAAAAATCGGTCTCCGCCGAACTTGTTGATCAGGGGCTTTATTCCCGGCCGAGATTGCGAATAACAGTTCCTCATACGGAACCGCCGCTCGAAGTATTGGAATCGATGCTGACATTACGTTTTCATCTAGACGACATGACGCCGGAAAATGGGCCTCTTGAAGTTCTCCCCGGTTCCCACCTCACGGGCAAGAAAGTGAAGATTGAATCTTTCAATCCGATACAGATTCACTGCAAAGCAGGCGATGTTTTGGCAATGAGTCCGCTGCTGGTGCACTGCAGCGGTCGTTCAGACCCCGATACGACAAGACATCGGCGGATTCTCCATCTGGAATTCAGTGCGAAAAAAGAGTTGCCAGGTAACGTAAAGTGGTGGGAATTCTACCCTGGCAGCGTCGATTGAGTCCCTGCCTGTTGTGGCTTGTTCCTGCGATTTCGATTCTTCTTGTGATTCCGATTCTGCTACTGCCTATCAAGCCTGTCGATTCGCTTGTAAAATTCCCCGTTGGAAAAGGAATAGTGCCGAAGCTGATTCCTTTTAAGCAGCGGGTTTCCGAATAGTGTTCCCAACTTTTGCAACTTCTTCCAGGCGGAGTCTCCAACCACTTCATGAACCCTGTTTTTGAATGCCTGAAATCTGCCGACTGAAATCCCGGGAGCATCGGGATCCGATTCTCGATCATTCTCCCGATAAATGGCATTGTAATCTGACTGAATGGGATACGTGCCGAACGGGGGAACGATTTCTTTTCTGATTGCGTGTACCATCATCATCACAGGCGATCGATTGACCAGACCGACCCGTTGTCTGACGCAGGCGGGGTCGACAACTTGATAAAGATCGATGTTCGAACTCAGTTCGACACTCGGATAGGGATGACTGGCCAGGATGACATCCTGAATTTCAAAGCCGTTTTCCGGTCGGAATATTCGGTAAAACAGTTCCGGGCTGAATTGATAAAACCCGTGTCCCATATGGTTGTTGGCCGGGGTAAAACTGAAAAAGGAGCCTCCCGCCTTCAATAGATTCATGCAGTTGGCAATCGCGACAGGAAAATTGAAGATATGCTCCAGGGTGCCTCCGTCGATGACGATATCGTATTTCTCAAAATACCGGTCAGGCAGCGGTAAATTCATGTCATGAATGATGTCGCTGTTTTCATAGTTGGAATAATCGATCGAAGTAACCGACCTGGCCTCGAACAGCGACTTAAGCAGTTCATCGATATACTCCTGATTTTCAAGTTGTTTCAGATTGCCGTCCAGATTGTTGTTGCTGGAAAGAGTTGATGCGAGTTTTTTAATTTCACGGGGTGAAAGGCATTGGGTCTGATGCCCGAGTGTGACCACCCGATCAAAACAGGTTCCTTTTTTTCTGGCTCCAGCCATCAAAGAGGCGAATTCATAGATAACACCCATTGTTCAGGATACTCCAGAGAATTCAATTTACGTGTGCTGCCTGTCATTGGCAATCGGGCGGTAATAGCTCATGGTTTCAATTTTTCGGAAAATGAAAAATCGGTTGGCCACCAGAGTGACGAGCCATTGTGATTGGGCATTGCCGTGGTCTGCCAGAGATTTTTCTCGATCACTTCGAAGGAAAGCGCATGATGAAAAATATCTGTTTCAACATATCCGGTTCCGAAATAGAAATTGAAGGAATAGTTGCCCGGCATTAACGGAACCATTCCGAGAGAACAACGGACTGTTCCTGATGAAAGCGCTCTATCAAAATGCTCGTTTGTCAAATAGCGGCTACTCGATCCCAGAATGCTTTCCCCGTTCTGGGCGTTCAGGTCGAAGGTGACATGCAACTGCTGTATCGGTGTGATCGCCTTGAAATTCACTTCCAGGTTGATCGAATCCCCCATGTAAAATCGGGTTGTTGGCTCGGTCTGGTTTCGCAGACAGATTTCAATCGAATCCAGGGGGTGGTTGCAATGTTCAAACCTGATGACCGGATTTTTCGCCTGTGAACCCTGAAAGCCCAGATATTGTTCGATCGCTTTTTCCACATCGCCCACACTGGCAATGCTGCCCTGCTCCATGACCACCGCCCGTTGGCATAGAGTTTTGATGGCTGTCATATTGTGACTGACAAACAGGACGGTTCGTCCCTGACGGGCGACATCGCTCATTTTCCCCAAACACTGTTTCTGGAACTTGGCATCGCCCACAGCCAGAACTTCGTCAATAATCAGAATTTCCGGTTCCAGATAGGCCGCCACCGAAAAAGCGAGCCGAGCGTACATTCCGGAGGAGTAGCGTTTGACCGGTGTGTCAATAAATTCTCCCAACTCGGCAAAGGCGACAATCTCCTCGAACTTTTGGGCAATATCCGCCCGCTTCATTCCCAGGATGGATCCATTCAGGTAAACATTTTCCCGTCCGGTCAATTCCGGATGAAACCCGGTTCCGACTTCCAGCAGAGAGCCAACACGTCCACGAGTGCCAATGCGACCGGTAGTCGGACGAGTAATACGGGAAAGTATTTTCAGCAGGGTACTTTTGCCGGCCCCATTTCTACCGATAATTCCGAGCACTTCTCCCTGTTTGACATCAAAGCTGACATCTTTCAACGCCCAGAATTCGCTAGAACCGCCAGGTTGATCGGCCCCCTGAGACGTCTTTCCCGGCAACCACCACATGATGGCAGATTGCAATGATTCCGAAAGCCGCGCGTACTCCCCTCCTTGCCCCAGTTGGAACCGCTTGGAAACATTCTCAACAAGAACCGCAGTTTCAGACATGATGGTTCAACGTCGTTTCTTTACCCTGAAAATCACTTTTGATGAAGGAACAGAGCCGATCGAATCGCCTGTATTCCCCTATCGATGAACGTTCGCACAAATACAACGAAGGTCGGCGGAACAGACGCCTTTTTGCCTCGAAACCGGGAGTATAGTTCTGATTCCCAGCCAACCAGGATGCCTTGCCATTCAGAAATCCCGGCTTTCGGGTTGCTCCGGTCAGGATAGTATATGACGGGCCAATTGAGAAGGTATCGATTTTTCCTGTCATATTCCGGTAATATGTGAAATATGCGTATGGGAGGGAAATGGATTTGGCAAATACGACCATGAACTGGTAATCTTCCGGTCTGTTCTGTGCGTTGATATTACAGTTCGCGTTGATTGACTCATGTTTGAAATGCGATGAAGATTCTCTTTCTCCATGCGGGTGACCGTGTCCCCTCTTCCCGATTTCGAGTGTTGCCCTTTGCTCCGTTGATCCGCAAAGCCGGGCATCGATGCACGCTGCTTGGCAGCTTTCCACAAATGTATGATTACTTTCCCTGGCTCGGGTTTCGTCCCAGTCAGATGTTAAAACGCTTCACGCGACGCCTTCATTTAATGTGGGCTGCTTTTTATCGATACGATGTGATTGTTATCAGTCGGGAGATTTTTGATACTCCCGATCTGGAATTCGAAAAAAAGTTTCGCAAACTGACCAGGACACTTGTGCTTGATATTGATGACGCTGTTTTTCAGCGATATCCCGAAAAATGTGAACAGCTCACCGGAATGTCCGATCTTGTTATTGCGGGGAATCGCTACCTGAAGGAATATCTTGAGAACTGGAATTCGAATGTTATCATCATTCCCACCTGTGTTGATACCCGGGAATACCCGGCGAAAAAAGAATCTGACTCGTCGGAAGGCCGCTGTATTATCGGTTGGATGGGGACTTCCGGGAATCTCGCCTATCTGAAAGTTGTCGCACCGGCGTTGCGGGAATTGGCAGCGGAGCTGGATTTCGAACTCCGCTTGATCGTTCCGGATATCGCTCCCTTGAGAGATATCGATCTGGAAGGAGTCCGTGTCAAACATATTGTCTGGCAGGGAAAGACCGAGGTCGAGGAACTGCTCAAAATAGATATCGGCATCATGCCACTGATTGCCAATGACGAATGGTGCCTCTATAAATGCGGGTTGAAATTGCTGCAATATATGGCGATTGGCGTTCCAACAGTTTCCTCGCCGGTGGGAGTCAATTCAGAAATTGTCGATGAGGGAATCAATGGCTACCTCGCCAGCGACACAACCCAGTGGAAAGAGGCTTTCACCCGATTGATAGAAGATGCCGAACTTCGCCGAAAAATGGGCGGAGCCGCCCGGGAACGCGTTATCGAAAAGTATTCCGTCCAGGGGAACCTTCCCATTCTGCTGGACGCACTGAAAATGGAACACGAAAAGCGGGGATGAAACCCCGGACTGTCACTTCCAGGAGGCGGGCAGGTTTTTTCTGACTTCAATATTCGTGAATTCAACAGCATCTCGGATACCTGTCTGACGAACCCACTGCGCCATTTTTCCGAGACCCTCTCTGAGTGAAGTCTGCTTTTGTCGACCGAACACGCTTTCTGCCCTGCTATGATCGGAGTAGGCAAACTTGACCTCCTGCCGGGCGTCCAGGTGTTCAATTTCCGCTGGCAAATCGAGTGACTCTGCAACCAGTTTTGCCAACTCGTTGACGCTGCACGGGTGATCTGCTCCGACATTGAAGACCTGATTTTGGGCCCGTTCGACAAAAGGCGCCCCGGCAATCATTCCTGCGATATCACCAACATACGTGAATGCCCGTTGCTGTTCTCCATCGCCGAAAATCGGCATGGGCAATCCCTGCAATAAACGGTTCATGAAAATACCGACCACGTTACGGTATTTATCTGCGATGTTCTGGTACTCGCCATAAACATTGTGAGGACGGAAAATGACATGCTTCAGGCCAAACATCTCGTAGGCTGCCCGTAGATCCATCTCAAAAGCATACTTGGCAATGCCGTAAGGATCTTCAGGTTGGGGGACTGTTTCTTCTGTTAAAGGGAGTTGACCTTGACCATAAACCGCGATTGAACTGGTGAAGACGAAGCATCGGGATTCGGCCCTGACAGCCGCATTGAGCAGATTCACACTGCCAATCAAATTGTTTGTGTAATTGAATCGTCGGATAAAATGGCTCAACCCTTCCGCAGCGTAAGCCGCCAGATGGTAGATATAATCGAACCGATACTGCTCAAAAAGACGGTCAACCAGTTGCGAATCGGCGATGCTCCCCTGAACAAAACGGATTCTGTCGTCTTCGGGGATGTTTTTTTCAAACCCGCCGGAAAGATCGTCCAACGCGATTATTTGCGCATCGTGGAACTGCTCCATTTCGAGCAGGCTCCGGGTAAGATGACTGCCGATGAACCCGGCTGCTCCGGTAACTAATATCGCAGGATTTTCACTCACGGCCACTGTTCCATTTTTAATTCTGAATATTCATCTGTTTCTCCGGGCGACAATTGTAATACGTCCCCCCTGTCGAAACCATGCAAGCAGCTTGGCAATTGGTGCCAGGATGATTTGTGGCCACATGGTAGGATTATCTGTGAACTGAACCAGCCGATTGCCGATGCCGTGGAAAGGGGTTGCTTCCCGAAGAAAAAGTCCCAAAGAGGCAATCAGATAAAGGACATTGCGTTGGTGAATAATCTTTACTGTCTCATAACCACACTCTTTCAACAGGCGGCGAATGGAGCGGGTCGTAAAATAGTTCAAATGTCGGGGAACTTCATAGGCATACCAGTAGCTGCGAAAGAAACAGGGTTCCCAGCATCCGGAATTCGGGATACTGAAGAGCAGCAGCCCTGACGGTTTCAGTATCCGGCGAATTTCCATCAATTCAGATCGCGGATCAACGAGGTGTTCAATGACCATCCAGGAAAAAACGGCATCAAATTGTTCCTCTTCGAAGTGAGCCGACTCCAATGTACCAGTAACAACATGGTGACCATTTTCCTTTGCGATCGTAGCGGCCTGCTCCGATAGTTCCACGCCACTCGCTTGCCAGCCCTGAGAAACCAATTTGTTGAGAAATCTTCCATGTGAACAGCCCAGTTCCAATCCCTGCGGAGTTCTTTCTGGACAAGAAAGCTCTATTCGTGTCGGCATGAGTTCACTTTTCGAATCGGTCAACCAGTAATAGAACGACCGTAAACCCGGAATGGCCCTTGCCCATCGGGAGAGATACCAGGGGGGGCTCGACGGGGTGTGTTGCTCCTGTTCTTCCACTAAAGCAACCGATTCTGATCCGGCCTTTGTTCCCGTTGGTTGATACGGCCCGTAATCTGAAGGATAACAGTCTTTGACAGACTCCCTAACAGGACGAGGGTTCATGTAAATATGGCCGCATGCGCGACAGCGCACGATCCGATAGACCCCCGGGACACCACAGAGTCGATCTGTCATCTCGAATAATTGTCGTGGGTTATCCGCACCGCAAATTAAACAGGCGGTTTCTTCACATTCAATTTGTGTTCCGGGCATAAAAATCAGCCGACCCTCAAAACGGAAAGCTCGAACTTCATTCAAACATGAAAGATCGCCTGTCGTGCGTATTCCCACGTTATCACAGAAATTTCTGCAGACAATCAGGGCGGTTCTGAATATTCTGTTTTGTGATATTGAGAGTTGCAGTCATTCGGACCAACTATTCGGCCCCCAATGCAAAACATTTTAACCGGTTGTTGCCGCGAATGAAAAGACGATTGTTGATGATCGCGGGGTGGGAATGGAGTTCTGTGCCTCGCTCGAAAATCTGTTGACGGGAAAGAACACGGCAATCGCCTGCCGTTGCATCGATCAAAAACAGTTCGCCGGCCGCCGTTATCAGAACCCGCCTGTTATCGGTGATGAGCGTTGCATGCGAATCGAAGGCCGGTTCCTCCGCCTCCCGGAGTATCTTCAAAGAAGGAAATTCCAGGCAGTACAGGGTTCCTTTGGAAATTCCCAATAAACGATTCCCTGCAACAACAGGTGTGATCGTTTCCGGGGCAAGAGCTTTCTGCGTCGCGATCGGCTTCGGGACAATCTTACCTTGTTGATCAAACGTGTAAATTCGTGTGCCATTGTTTTCGGTGGCGACGATCAATTTTCCCTGATGAAAAATCGGCGTGGGCACATTGAAGTCGTCCTGCTCTTCCGGAGTGACACTCCACAATCTTTTGCCGGTGAGCGGATCCCAACCGCCGAGCGTTGTTTTATCGTGACCGATAACCTGATCCTGCTGATTGATGGCTGCGATAATGAACGAGCCATATCCGAAATCGTTGCCGGGGGTTTTCCAGTTCAGTTCTCCCGAATTGGCCTGCAACGCAATGACAGAAGACGCCGCTCCTCCCGGATTGAGAATGAGTTGCCCCTTCCAGACCAAAGGAGACGAACAAAGCCCCCACACCAGTTGCCGCTTCGGCCCGTACTCCAAAATGACATTTCTCTGCCAGCGGATCAGTCCTGTTTCCAACTCAACGCAAACACAATCGCCGTACGCTCCCTGAAACCACGCATATTTTTCACCCAGCACAGGCGTTGAGCGCGACGAATTGCCATAATCGAGATTGCCTACCGCCGGGAGAAAAACTTCCCACTGCGTTTCACCGGTCTCGGGATTGAGCGAAGAAAAAACGTCGAACTGATCGAGCGGATCACGCCCGGCAATCAAACAATGTTTTGCATCGACCGCAATACCTGCGTGAGAGGGACTCCCCAGGTCTTTCTCCCAGACAAGCGGCAGTTTCTCGGGCAATTGGGCAGGCAAAAAATGGACGTGACCGTTGCGCGAGTTGCCTCGCCATTGTCTCCAGGAATCATCTACTTTTTTTTTACGCTTTCATCTTTTTCCAATTCGACAAACCCGGATTGAGATTCCACCGCGAGCAG
>JALWSL010000078.1 GCA_027080405.1 Planctomycetaceae bacterium | reverse complement strand
GCGTTAACCGCGTCCCAGTTTTTTGAGTGTCAACGCAACAGGAGATGTCGTTTCCCGGGTAAGATTTTTGTACGGTTTTATTTCTTCCATTGTTTCATGCAACTGCAAACAGGATTGTTCATAATCGAGTCCGGACAGCTCTGCAATCAGGCGTGTCCCGCGATCAATCAGTTTTTTGTTGGATGTGCTGACATGAACCATCCAGTTGCCGATTACCCGATTCATCCGCGCCATCGTTGCGGTTGAAATCGTGTTAAGAACCAGCTTGATCGCCAGATGCTCCCACAGTCTGATCGGCGAAGAAGGAAGCTGCACCGGCACATGAAACATTCTTCCCGAAGGATGCTTCATCGCTTCAGGCCCAACACACAGCATTGCAACCTTGTCGTAGTCACACGCCTGTTTCTCGAACTGGCGACGAACCGGATTCACTTCACCATCGGTTTCATTTCGCTTGTCAAAGGCGGAAACTTCCTCACCCACCGCGATCAGGATGAACGCGTTCGGTTTGCGATCGAATCGGGATTCATCCCGTTCGTTACCAATTTGAAAACGGTGAATCTCGGCATTATCGAGAATCGGGGGATCAGCCTGTATCGAGGCAGGGGCTTCCAATCGGGCATAAACTTCGGCATCCCAATCAAGACCGCGTGGCTCTCTTCGCAGAGAATGCGACCAGGTCTGGGCCGTTTCGAGAGTCGGGTTTTTCACAAATGCCCAGGAAACGGCGGAGATCTTGTCGTCACTTTTGCGGAAAGCGGGCAGGCTGAAAGTTGGAGAACGTTCGGTGGTATCGGTCAGAATATCCAGCAGGAAATCGGAAGCGGCGTAGGTGACCAATCCCTGCTGCTCATAAATTTCCTGCTCGAATCGTGTGAATTGCCCCAGGGCGGAAAGAGCACTTGGCTGACGAAGCTGTTGCACCATCTGTTCCATCAAGGCGGAATGGTCGATTGTCTGTTCGGGATCACAATCAAGCCGGGCAAGATCAAGCTGGGCAAGAATATTTTCCGGAACGCAGCCGTGGAGAATGTTTCTCAAAGCGGTTTCCATCGCCGCCCCGACAACGAGAAGTTCCGAACTGGCCGCCTGCATTCGGGTCGAACCGGTAATCGCCATCGGACCGGTTGTCAGATCCAGACAGGTGATGCGTTCCTCCTTGATCACTTCGCGGGATCGTTCGACATGTTCACAAAGAAGATCAGCCGGATTGTTGAAAACGAAAAAGACATCCGCGCCGCTTTCCAGACCTTGCCACGCGGTTCCAATGACAAAAGGCGTTTCTCCCCCCTCGGTAATCGCAACAACGACATCCCCCTGCTCCACTCCCGCTTCAACAAGCTGATGCTTGCCAAATTGCGTAAAATCTTCAAAACCCTCGACCGATTTGATCATCGCATAATCTCCGCCCGCCATCACGCTGACGACACGATTTTCATAATCGGAAACAGAGACGAATGATTCAGGAAAGACGCAACAGGCCCGTTGCCAGAATTCCCGCCACATCGCTTCCAGAAGAATGCTGAGCCGTCCGGTCGCTCCGCATCCGGTGAAGAAGACTTTTCTGCCTTCGTTGAATGCGCGTGTCATCGAGGCGATGAGTTGCGAAAATTCCTTACCAGAGAACACTCTTGATGCAGACGGGGCAATTTCTTCATCGACATCAAGCAGTAATTGAAGCCCCTGCAGCATATCCTGTTGAATGACTTGTGAAAGACGAGCCGTTTTCGGGTGGGACGATTCAGTCAGTAATGTCCCAAGCCGAAATGCACGCTGATGCTCAATAAACTGCTTTGCCTGTTCTTTCGCTGTTGACATCTGATCTTCTTTCACGTTTAACACCTGTTAGCAAAGACGTTGTCCTGGCAGGGACGTTGTCAGTAGAAACCTTATCGGTAGAGTTTACGAGAAGCCGGTCTGGGTAGCGGTTTGATGGAAAACGGAAAATTTTCCCCTCTCACCGTTTTATTACTCTGTCTCCGATCATATTCCTGTCATAATTCTAATGGTACTGTTTTGGCAAACAACTTCCCGACAGTTTGAAAAGAGCACGGCGATGAAGATCAACAAGAGTGGCCCCCATCTGTTGTGTTGTGTGATTTTTGTCTGTTTGTTTCTGATGACGGGGGGCTCCACTGCGCAGGCACAATT
>JALWSL010000077.1 GCA_027080405.1 Planctomycetaceae bacterium | reverse complement strand
CCGTTCGACCGTCTGACGCCATTTTGCTTCTATCAGATGCGAGAGGATTTCCGGACGGGCATCTTCAAGACTGAGTAAGCCGGGAATCTCTTTTTCGACATAGACAAGATGGGCCCCAAACCGGGTGCGAAACGGCTGGCTCATCCCATTGACATCTGTTTGAAAAACGTGCCTGGCAATCTCGACCGGCATCTGCCCGGTGAACGCGAATGTTCCCAGATCTCCCCCCTGTTTTGCCGAGGGAGACTGCGAATATTCCCGGGCCGCTTCAGCAAAACTTAATTCCTTTCTTTCAATACGATTTTTCAATTCAGCCAGTTGACTGAGCGCGTCATCAATCTGCTGCGTTGACGCATCCTTCGGCAGCTTGATGAAAATCTGACGTGCCTGCCGCCGCGTTCCATCCAGTTCCCTGCGATGTTGTTGAAAGTACTCGGCTATTTCCCGTTCGGTTATAACCTGCTGCACATATCGCCTCCATGCCAACGGCAACGACAATTCCCGCACAAGGTCTTCGCGTGTCATCCCCAGTTTTTCAAGTATCGCTTCGGGCGAATCGACATTCCTGAGGACTTTCTCGATAATCGCCAACTGGCGTTCCAGTGTCGCTTTCGGTGCGGTCACTTTTCGAGATTCGAGAAATTGACGAATCAGCGTACGATCAATCAACTGCTCAAGAAGCTGCTTCTCATAGCTGGGCCATTCCTGTTCAGGAATCCCCTGGGAAAGCATGTAAAGGTGAAGACGGTCTGCATCAATTTTTTCTCCATTGACTGTCGCCAGAACGGGAGAAGACTCCGCACGGGCAACATGCGGGAAAATGGAGAACAGTAGCAGAACAGCAATGGGAAGAAAATATTTTCGCATTTCTCGACTACTTTCAGGTCGTGAACCCCGCCACTGCGAACCTCCGCTTAAAATCGGGGGAGTTCCACTCCGTGACGATCCGCACAATGAACACTGCAAACTACATGTAGATCACTACGCCACATTTTACGCTGCATTTTGATTTGCTCCGGCACAAACCGCCTGGAAGCCGACTTCCACTTCTGTTGCTTCGCGATTGGAATCGGTCCGACGAATTTCGACGCGGAAACCGTGCGGATAAACGTCTCCCAGAATCACCTCCACTTCCGCATCGCCGAGTGGTTCACATTCCATCTGCGGAACAGAAGAAAACGAAGGCGTAAAAGCAACGTGAGCCGCTTTCTGGATTTGCCCCGCTGCCAGTTCCAGACGAATCATTCCCTCGATAACATCTGCCCCCTGTTCATCCTGTTTGCGGGAAAGCCATTGCGTGAGATGCCCCTCCGATTCGGAAGGCTCCACAGATTCCGCTAAACTATTTGTTGAATCTACATGCCCCGATGCCGTCAATGAATGGGGCAGATCTGTTTTTGATGAAATGGCATCGAGCGAAATCTCGGCCAGAAAATAACCGAGCAACAGCAACGTTCCTATGCCAGACATGACCGTCAATGTTGAACCGCCGGGAAGCATGGCCAGGGTGATTAATGCCGTTCCCGCAAAAAACAGACCGGGCCACAAAAGAGTTTCCCAAACAGATCGCAGACGGTTTTGTGACGCCTTCAGAAGTCCCCAGTTGACAGAAAGCACGACTCCATTGACAAGCAGAATGCCACCGAGCGCACGAACGGAATCGGCATCCGGGGTGAAACTCCCCAACACCCGACTGCCGAGCATCAGCATTCCCGTGATCAGACACAGAGAGCTCAACCCCCAGCCTGTCTGCAAATAGGCCGAGCCTCTTAGTTGCGTCGCCCAATCACTCAAGCTGGCTGCCAGTTGTGATCCGTTCCGGTTATTCATGGAAACACTCCTTCGTCTCCGCGTCAATTTTATCTCTGCGTCAATTTCGGCTCTCTATCAATTTCATTCCTCTGCCAATCAGGCAACCGGGGTGTTCCCCCCGAATCGCCTGATACTTTTCTCGTCTTGCCTAACTCATCACAAAGTCTGTCGCAGGAACTTCCGCTTCCAATCCGACCGCTTCGCGAAGGGCGGAAGCCTTGTCGGTTGCTTCCCATTTGAAGTCGGGATCGTTGCGTCCGAAGTGTCCACCCCAAGCTGTCTTCTGAAAGATCGGGCGACGCAAATCGAGCGTTTCGATAATTCCTTTGGGAGTGAGCGGAAAGA
>JALWSL010000076.1 GCA_027080405.1 Planctomycetaceae bacterium | reverse complement strand
AGAGTTGTCATGGTGTGTCTCCAGTTTTCAAAGTGTGAATGATTTTTTGAGTCGTTCGAAGTGTGTGACTCACGTTGATAATCATGTAAAGCACTCTGTATGCCAAAGTTGACAGGATGGAAGATAGTGGGGAAAAAATCACCCCATGCATGTCCCCTAACTTGTTTAATGTAAAAGAGATAGGGTGATTATGGCCGTTTGTAGTATTTTTTTCTCCGGCAATTGCTATCGGTGGAACGATGATGCCCGGAATCAACAGCTCGATTCGTTTCTTGCAGGGGAAACGCCATAACTACTTGCTGTGACAAAAGATGGGCGTCATGTGCACTTCGTGGTACATGTTGCATCCTGTCAACACGAATCAATAGAGCAGGAGATTCATTCTGCGAACTTGGCGAGTTGGCGGGAATTTATTTCTTGAAGGGGCAAGCGACTGTCGGTGGATGGCAGCCAGAATTCCACTCGCCGTAGCACAGGTTATACTAACGGTTGATAACGGTTGAAGTTTACGAACAGCGCGAAAACTTTTGAAAATATCATTTCGGTTACGGCGGTCAGAACAGACCACCCGTGCAGGGAAACAGTGGTGAGAGCGCTTTCAGTTGTTACGATTTTTGTAACGTTCACTGGCGTTTTTGAGAGTTTTTCTTTCTTTGCTCGTCAGGCTTGCTTCTCCTTTCTCGTTGATCTTCTGCAGAATGCGATCCACTTCGGCTTCCAATTCTTCGGAGGATTCTCCGTTGTAGATTTTCAATTTGGGGCCGCGTCCCATCATGTGGAAATTCCCTTTTCGAGAGAACGAATCGGCCAGTCGGGAAATTCGCCAATGAAATTTGAAATAGAGGTAGCCAAACAACGCCCCACCAAGGTGACCGGCATGGGAAATTCCATCATGTGCAACACTTCCGCCCAACTGTTTGAGGACGGGAAAGAGATCGAATATAAGGATAAAGCCCATCAGCCATCGCATTTCAATCGGTACAATTCCGAAAAGATAGATCCGTTCGCGAGGGAAGTGCAACGTGTAGACCATTACCAACGCGAGAACCGCTCCTGATGCGCCAATGGTTGACCGGCTATCCTGGAACAGGGTATCAAGCAGCACGATGAACAGACCCGAAAAAACAGCGGCTACACAATAAAACAGGGCGAACTCTTTTCCCCCGTACATCGATTCCAGACGTCTGCCAAAAAAGTACAGAAACAGCATGTTCATCAAAATGTGGAAGATGTCATCACCATGGACAAAGGCGTAGGAAAGCAATCGCCAGATCTGTCCCCGGTACAGTGCTTCATCTGAAAGGCTCAGCCACTGAGTAACCGGCGGAAATAAAAGCTGAAGAACAAATACGCCAACCGTCAGCGCGATGATTTTCTGCCACATCGGCCAGAATTTCGCGCTGTTCATCGGGTTGCCCGAATAACCAGCCGGTTCTTTGCGGTAATAATCTCGATCGTAAATGCCCATAGTATCGATAAATTCCCGGCACGGCTGGTCTGTTCTGACCGCCGTAACCAAAATGAGATTTTCAAAAAGTTTTTGCGCCGTTCGTAAACTTTAACCGTTAGTAGTTTAGGGGGCCTCGTGAGGCACCTTTAATGCTAATGGTCAGATTCATTTGATGCGTCACGACGCACTCAGCCATTACGGTACCACTCGTTCGTGTATCTTAATCAAACAGAGGTATTTCGCCGAGGGCAATTTCGTTTTAGAAGGTGTTTTAGAACGCGTGTAGATTGACTATAGCGGTAGCCGCAGTGGCGGATCATGTTTCGGCACTCCGTTGGCCCAAACTGTTTGAGCAATTTCCCGCAGGTTTTCCAGAGAGATTCCATCGTTCGTTTTCTTGCAGTTTTGAGTAACCATTTGAACTTGGAAAATGCATTTTCGATCGGGTTCAAATCGGAACTGTAAGGCGGCAGGAATAGCATCTCAGCTTGGACTGACTCGATCGCTCGGCAGAACTGATGGGATTGAGGCATCGCGAATTTCCCAACCATGTTATGCAGCTCCATCCTGAAAGCTTTCTTGGTAACCGTTCACACCCTGGGGAGGAGTGACGGGGGTGGTTGATTGGCGAAGGTTTTGGTCAGGGAATCGCTCAGATATTCGAAGACATGGCGATTTTGCTGCCGGCAGGTTTCGATCACCGTCAAC
>JALWSL010000075.1 GCA_027080405.1 Planctomycetaceae bacterium | reverse complement strand
CAGTGGTTGCGGTACGATTCCTCATACATGAACCGTTTATCAAACCAGCCATGTTCTCCCAGATAGAAGCCTTGATCCGACGAATAAACGACAATCGTATTCTCCGCCAGGCCACTTTGATCGAGATAATCGAGAACACGTCCGACATTTTCATCAACCGAGGCGATGCACCGCAGATAATCTTTGATGTATCGCTGATATTTCCAGCGAACCAGGTCCTTCCCTTTCAGGTTCGCTTCACGAAAAGCCCTGTTCTTGGGATCGTACGCCGCGTTCCACACTTTGAGCTGTTCTGCGTTCAGATAGGGAGGAGGTGTCAATTTCAAATCGCGGGGCGTCATCGTTTTGGCGATCGTCATATCCTGCGTATGAGCTGCGGTTCCGCGCCCGGAATAGTCGTCGAATAAATTAACCGGTTCCGGGATGGTGACGTCATCGTACAAGTGCAGATATTTCGGCCCCGGTGCCCATTCGCGATGCGGCGCTTTGTGCTGATACATCAACAGAAACGGCCTGGATTGATCGCGATCATTTTTGAGCCATTCGAGAGCCAGGTCGGTGATGATATCAGTTGTGTAACCTGTGTATCTTTTTTTGGTACGGTTCCCGTCGCCATGCTCATCCCGCAACATGAGAGGATTGTAATACGGCCCCTGTCCAACGAGCACTTCAGAATAACTGAAACCGGTCGGCTCCATATGTTCCCCGAGATGCCATTTCCCGATGATCGCTGTTTGATAGCCCGATTTTTTCAACAGCTTCGGGAATGTGACCTGTGTTCCGTCAAAGCGGTTGCCGTTGCGGTAGAAACCGTTTTTGTGACTGTACTTTCCGGTAAGAATGACCGCGCGGGAAGGCCCGCAAATGGAGTTCGTGCAAAAACAGTTTTCAAACCGCATCCCTTCATTACCGATGCGATCCAGATTCGGCGTTTTATTAATTTTTGAACCGTAACAGCCGATCGCCTGCGCAGCATGATCATCCGCAAAAATAAACAGAATATTGGGACGCGCCGCCGCCTCTATTAAAGAAAGATTGCAAAACAGGCTGCAAAAGATAATTGAGAGAAGTAGAGAACGATTGGACATAAATAATCTTCCCGAATTGATGGCAGTGATGATTGATGAAGTTGCAACTCGTCAATCATGTCGATTCCAAAAGTCAAAAACAAGTCGTAAACACCTGCGGATGGGCTATTTATTCCCCGGAACCACATTGCAAAACAGGTGCAACCGACGCCACGTCCATCCGACGCGCCTACGATATCAATAACCGTTTCCCTGTTGATCTCCGGAAAATGATCATCCCGACTCGTCGTTCTTCAGTCTGTGAAGATATTGTGCCATCTGGGCTTCGTAGCCCCGATTGACCGGGCGATAGTATTCTTTCTCGATGCCGAGATACTCCTGGTCGAGCCAGCCTTTTTCCGTGTCGTGAGGATACTGATAGCCTTCACCATGTCCCATTCGTTTGGCGCCGGCGTAATGCCGATCTTTCAAATGTTTCGGAACCGGGAGTAGCGGTTCGTGTTGCAGGTCGTGGATGGCTTCGTCAATGGCGATGTAAGATGCATTTGATTTCGGAGCGCATGCCAGATAGGTGGCTGCCTGCGAGAGAATGATTCTGCATTCGGGCATCCCGATCATTTCAGTTGCCTGGGCCGCAGAGGTCGCCAACGTGATCGCACGGGGATCGGCGTTCCCAATATCTTCCGCGGCAGATATCATCAATCGACGGGCAATAAACCGGGGAGACTCTCCTGCTTCGAGCATTCGGGCAAGCCAATAAACGGCAGCATCCGGATCACTCCCACGAATACTTTTTATCATCGCAGAAGCCGCATCGTAGTGTTCATCGCCGTGGTTGTCATATCGTATGACTTTGCGCTGTAACGATTCTTCAATCACTTGCACTGAAAGGCGTCTCTGTTGTTTGGGCAGATTTTTCAGTGAAAGAACCGCACTTTCCAGTGCATTCAAAGCCCGCCTGGCGTCCCCATCGACCGTTTTTGCCAGAAATTCCAAAGCACCCGCTTCCACCTGTACTCCAAGCGAGTATTTACGCAGTTCTTCGTTGTGGAGACGGCAGAAAGGAAGCAGAAGAAGAGTATAAAAATGACTATAACTGTGATAAAGAGACAATGACTATCACTTAGCATGGA
>JALWSL010000074.1:5140-8755 GCA_027080405.1 Planctomycetaceae bacterium | reverse complement strand
CCCCTGAAGTACCCGGCACGGTTGGCCTGTTCTGACCGCCGTAACCAAACTGAGATTTTCAAAAATTTTCGCACCGTTCGTAAACTTTAACCGTTAGCAGTACAAGACAACAGGTGTTGGCCCTGTCGATTTCAGAATTTGGTCAGTCACTATATCCTGTTGCAGTCATTGGAGTTAGAGTCGCCGGGAGGTTCAGGCATGTCGTACAACTTCTTCATGTAACCAACACCAGGGTCTTTCCGTGCGTACTGTCGGGTAGAGGTGAGAAGAAGGAAATTTCGGTTCAGCCCGGAAAATTTCAATTTTTTGCAACTAAAACCCGGTTCAGCAGTTAGAATTGACTGAACTGTTCCTTTCTTTTGACGTCATAATATTCCGGCTGGCAGGTCTGTTCGAACCGGTGACATTAACGGTTGGGTTGTGGAGCCTTGCAGGCTTTGTCTGTTGACCGTTGGGTTTGTGTTGTTGGTTTGGGGCCTTTCGCGAATCATATCAAAAGTATTTGATGACTTGATGAAATCGGTCGAAATCGGCACCAATATTGGCACCAATTTTCGTCCCTTTGTTTATTATCTGGATTTTTCCCTGTTTGTTGCCGTTCTTTGTGGTGGGGAGCGGGTGCAAATCGGGACGGGAAAGCGGACAGAAACGCCCGTTCTGTCAAGAACTTTCTGATATAACCTTTTCAATTCCATGGCATCATCGGCAGAAAACATTTCGAGCACTGCGCTGAAGCAGGACGTTGTATCCGACGGGTCTGGCCCCGCAACGGTCATCCGTCCTGGTCGCGTTGTGGGTCGGTCTGCCAGTGATGTCGAGGGAGCGGTTGCTGGAGAGGCGACATCATCGACAATCGGCCTGCTGTTCTCCGAAGATGGTCGTGGTGATCACGCCCGTTTGCCTGCCGGAATGAAGCTTGGCCCCTTTGTGGTGGAGTCCCGTATTGGAGCCGGGGGCATGGGAGCGGTCTTTCGTGCCCACGATGAGAGCCTGGATCGCACGGTCGCTTTGAAAGTTCTTTCTCCAGCCCAGGCGAATGATCCTTCTGCGGTCAAACGATTTCAGAATGAGGCCCGCGCGGCAGCCCGGTTGGATCATGAAAATATTGCAAGAGTTTTTTCGACCGGCATCGCGCACGGTTTGCATTACATTGCTTTCGAGTTCATTGAAGGGAAAACGGTTCGGGAATTGATTCGGGAAAAATCGGTTCTTGATCCTTCCGAAACCGTCAACTTCATGCTTCAAATTGCCATCGCGTTGAAGCATACCTCCGCTTTGGGGGTGGTGCATCGGGACATCAAACCTTCGAATATCATTATGATGCCCAACGGTCGCGCCAAGTTGGTTGATTGGGGACTGGCAAGAAAAGAACAGTTTGAAAATCAGTCCGTCGATTTGACCGTCTCCGGAACAACCTTGGGAACCTTTGATTATATTTCTCCCGAGCAGGCTCGTGATCCACGCCAGGTTGATGTGCGCAGTGATATCTATTCACTCGGCTGTACCGCCTATCATATGCTGACAGGCTCGGCTCCCTATGCGGAAGGAACCGTGCTGCAGAAACTGCTGGATCACCAGGGGAAACCCGCTCCCGACTGTCGGGAGAAAAATCCGAAAGTCCCAGCCGAACTGGCGCGTATTGTCCGGAAGATGATGGCCAGCAATCCGGAAGATCGTTACCAGAGCCCCGAATTATTGATCCACGATCTGCTTTCGCTGGCATCGGAATCGGGGTTGCGTCCGGTGCATCCGGATGGTCTTACCTGGCAAAACGCACAAGCCGGCAACAGAAGAGTTGTTTCCGATACGATGCTCTGGTGGTGGTTGGGAGCGTTTGTAATCGCCTGCACGGTTGCGATCATTTCAGATTCATGGATTGCCGATCGGGAGTACGCAACTGTGCCCCGTTCTTCGGGTTTCAGTCAGAACCCGCAACAGCCTTTCAACCAGTTGCAGAACAACTCGTTACCGGCTACGAAATCACCAGAACCGGGAGAGAGCGTCCGCTTCAATGAAAGCCCGTTAAATGTTTCCGAGGATTTTCCGGAACCTCTTGTCAGTCAACAGGGGGGCGGTATTGGCCCATCAATTGATACATGGGGCAAGAAGGACTTTTTGCCGCTGCTGAAAAGTGGTGATTCCCCGGAAACGCAGTCTGAAACCGGTACGATCAGTCTGGCGGTCGGAGGCGACGTTTCCCTGAATGATCACGCGATGAGTCCGCTCCCGCCGACTGCATCGGAAAGCTCGCCTGAAGCAGCGAGTCCAGGGGAGATTGCGCCGTTTCGTGTTCTGGCAGGAAATGGGGAATTTATTCAGGCAACCGATCTGGAAACGGCAATCAACACCGTTCCCGATGGCGGTATTATCGAATACTCATCCCGGCAGGTAGAGCCGTACTTTTGCCCGGTTCGTCAGTTGCGTGTACTGGACAAGTCGGTCACGTTGCGGGCCACGACGGGTTCAAAACTTGTTCTTTCGTTTGATACCGGCAAAATGGGGACGCTGCCCCGCTCTCACGATCTGATTTCGATCAAGGAGGGCTCGTTGACCATTTCGGGAGTTGATATTCAGGTCGCGGTCCCTCATGCCATCACGCAGCAGTGGTCCCTGTTTACGATTAATGCAACGGGAAAGCTGCGCTGTCGCCAGTGCACGGTGACTGTTGAAAGTGAACATCAGACGGCAGCCTCCATCGTCCGCCTGGCCCCGTCTCCGGTGCTTTCAGTTGAATCAATGAAAAATGACGGCACTCTGCAGGAATCAGAAACCCGGATTGAGTTTGAAAATTGTGTTGTACGTGGTGCCGCCGACTTGATAATTGCGGAGACATCCGAACCTGCTTCTCTTGAGATTCGTCAATCGCTGCTCACCATTGATGGAGCCGTCGTGCGATATACGGGTGACGACAACATCAGCAGTATGCCGGAGAAGTGGGACGTCCGACTGGCTCGCGTGACAGGGATAATAAACGACGGGCTGCTTCAGGTCGATTTGGGAATGACAATCGAAAGACAACCTGTTGATTTCCACGTTCGGGTAGATGATTCCATTTTGATCGGCTTGATCGATCAGCCTCTTGTTCATCTTACCGGTGGAAAAGAAACAGAAGAACTGCAAAAGATGGTCTGGTGGATTGCGGAGCATAATCTTTATGCAGGCTGGCCGCACAAAATGGTGATCAACAGTCCGGCTGCTCTTGATTCCTCGCCCGTTACACTCGATTTTACGGATTCTGCCTCCGGCTCATCGCAGTGGAGCGAGTCGAATCCGCAGATACTGAACCGTCCCGCCGGTTTCTCTTCTCCTCCTACCCGGTCGGATCAGTGGAACATTCAGCTGGTTCAGGCATTACTGGAATCGTACAGGGCATCTGATGCCTCGCCACTCGATCTTTCCAACTTCGGCCCCGAATATGCCAATCTTCCGGTCGCCCCGTCTTTTCCGAAAACGGAAATCCTGATTCGTCAGTAAGAGAGTTGGGAAATAACGGAATCGGAATCGGGCAATCACGCTGCATTCGCACACCCCACCTTGAGAGCATCTCACGCGTTTTCCCGTAGATACTCGTTTCTGTTGGGGGGAAGTTGTTAACACCCTCACCTTTTTCAGCAG
>JALWSL010000074.1:0-5130 GCA_027080405.1 Planctomycetaceae bacterium | reverse complement strand
TTTCAGCAGTGATAGTGCAAACTTTCCTGAAGGTAAGGATCGTTTCCGGGAACGGGGGCCGCCGCGGTGAATGTTTTGATGAACAACAGGCTCGCCAGCGAAACAACGCAGACGAATGACGCGATTTCCGGGAGTCCGAATACGGGAACTTCACTGGTCACAGGAGGGAAGATCATCATGTAAAGATCGACCCAGCGACCAACCAACACGATGGCAGCGACCCTGAACATGACCGATTCATTTCGCTTGCAGGGACGGGGCAGCAAAGCGAAAAACGGAACGATCCAGTTCAACAGAATTGCGATCACGACAATCGGCCCCCAGGCGCCCTTGGTTCTCAAAATGAAATAGGAAGTTTCTTCCGGGATGTTGGAATACCAGATCAACATGAATTGCGAAAACCAGATATACATCCAGAAGCAGGCGAAGCCGAGCTGCAATTTTCCGAGATCCTGCAGGTGATCGTCACGGAAGATACCTTCGAGGATTCCGATCCTTCGCAACAGGATGGAAGCGATGATGATGCTACTCAGAATACCCATCATCAAGCCGGCAAACTGGTAAACGCCCCACATGGTGCTGAACCAGAGCGGTTCCAAAGACATGATCCAGTCGATTCCTGCCAGAGTGATTGTGATACCGAAGACAAAAATGAACAGAGCGGAAATCATGGGATTGATCGGACGCTGTTCCCCACCCCGGAGATCCTGATTGCGAGACTGCCCGACAAGAAGTTTGGCAAAGATAATCCAGAGGAGAACATAAATTACGGCGCGCATCATCAACAGTTTCGGGGATAACCAGAGTTCCTTGAACCAGTAGGTACCGGGGTCATGCCCGCCGTGATGGTGCCAGCCATATTCGGGCAGACGAATCGCGATTGTTGCCAGCATCGCTACCCCGGCGATAGGGAGTACCCCCGTCATTGCTTCGGGAACTCTTCTGAAAGCGGTACTCCAACCGGCTCCTGTCACGGTTGTCAATGCGAGAAACAGAGCGCCGCCCAGGCCGAGAGTGATCAGGTAGTATGAAACGAGTAACAGATTCGCCCATGCACGCATCGGCGAAACAACAGCCGTCAGTGCTACGATAACCACACCGACAACAGCAGCTGTGATGAGCTTGCGATTCAAACTTTGTGGTATTGAGAGATCTGTATTGTTCACGGTTTTTTCTCCTCAGCCTGGGGCGTTTTGCCTGTCTCATCAGGTTTCGCTGTTTTGGGGTCTGGACTGGCTGATTTTGATTCCACTTGAGGTTTCTGTTCAGGTTTCGCCCCGGTTTTCTTCTCGGTTTTCTTCTCGGGGGCTGTCTTGGACGCAGCTTTCGGTTTCGTTTTTGAATCTACTTTGGATTCCGGCTTCGGAGCTGATTTCGTTCCTGTTTTGGATTGCGGTTTTGTTTCCGCTTTGGCAGCAGGTTTGGATTCCGTTCCAGAAGTGACCGCTTTTTTGCCATCTGCAGGGGGAACCGTTCCAGCCGGTTTTTTTCCTTTTTGCAACGTGCGGACATAGTTGATGGCGTCCCACCGCTGACTGCGTGAAAGTTGCGAGATCATCGGAGCCATGCTGCCTTGTCCGTAGGTCAGAATATGGAATAACTGACCGTCTTTCATTTCGCTTGATTTCCCTGTTGGCAACGGCGGAGGTGGTGGAAACCCCCGTTTGGTGACCGGGCCATCCCCCAATCCACTCGGGCCGTGACAGGTAATGCAGAACGTGTTGAAGATTTCGGCGCCTCGCTCGATAGAGGCATTGAGTCGCGCCTGAGCGGCTGCCAGCTTCTTCATCTTCAGCGTCTCGGCCAGTTCTTCTTTGCTGAGTTTCTTTGTCTTCTTCGTATTTGTAGCGGTTTTCGAAGCGGTGTCATTCCCGGCGGATGGTGCTTCCTGCCCGATTTCGATTGGGGCATCGAGAGCAAACGGATTTTTCAATTCCAGCCCGGCTCTTACCGCATCTTCTTTGCTCGCGGTGTAGTACAAGGGGAGCTCACCACGAGGAATTGTCCCGGGAACGGGAGCCTGCAAGGTTCGCCCATTCGGGAAATTCGGATTCGCTGCATACGCATCATAGGCGGGTGAATGCACCATCGTGGGCAGAAATTCGATATTCGGCTTCGAGTAATC
Organism: Planctomycetaceae bacterium; assembly: GCA_027080405.1. Lineage (GTDB taxonomy): Bacteria > Planctomycetota > Planctomycetia > Planctomycetales > Planctomycetaceae > Rubinisphaera. Next base: position 3,005 of record JALWSL010000074.1, on the reverse strand, counting down.
AACCTTCAAGGAGACAGCAAAAAGTGAGGTCAACACCAGCAGCACGGCCAATACGATATTGATTCGTGTCAAATTCACAATTGGAACTCCCCATTTTTTTCGATGCACTGTTCAACATCAACCGCATGATGGCACAGCAACATTTTTTCGACTGCTTCGGTATCGAATGCGGCGTCGGTCTTTTCGATGACCAGAATAAACTGGTCGTCTGTCACACGAGCCGGGACTTTTCGTGATTTCTTGCCAGGGTAGAGACGGCCGACGATCAGCAACGCGAACACGGAGCTGAACGCCCCCAGAAACACGGCTGCTTCAAAGGCGACAGGGACATCTGAAGGAAGCGAGTTCCAGGGTTTGCCACCGATATCAATAGGCCACCAGACGGAAGCGACAAGATGTTCAAAACAGAGCATCCCGCAAACGCCGATCATCGCGAAGGTAAAACAGACCCACGTCAACCGTGAGGGCCGCAAGCCCATTGCACGATCCAGCCCATGCACCGCATACGGTGTGAAGGCATCGACAATGCGCAAGCCCTTTTCACGAGCAACCGTCGTTGCGGCGAGCAGATCATCCGCGTGCTCGAACGTGGCCAATAAAAGTTGTTTACTCATGATTACTTATCCCAAACAGAATGGAACAGATTCGGTTGTCGTCATTCTGGATCAATATTGATCAGCTCTGGTCATTCCTGTTTGTCAATGTGTCCAAACGATGCTGATCTCCTGCTGCACGCAATTTTCAACACCCCATGGAAGGATCGACGTTGACGGAAACCGGATCGGTATCGATTATCTGTGGTGGTTCGTTGCGTGCTTCCAGTAGGACCTCACGTTTTTTCACATTCGCGGCATCTTTCACCTCAGCGATGGCGATCGCCGGGGCAATACGACAGAAAATCAAAAAGAGCGTGAAAAACAAACCGAAACTGCCAATCAACGTTGCGATTTCAACCAACGAAGGAACGTAATGCGCCCAACTCGACGGCAGAAAATCGCGATGCAAACTGGTCACGATAATCACGAAGCGTTCAAACCACATTCCGATATTCACGAAAATCGTAATCACAAAAACGGCCGGCAAGGAAGTTCGTACCGATTTGAACCACAACACCTGCGGAATGACCACGTTACACGTGACCATTGTCCAATACGCCCAGTTCATCGGCCCCAGTGCACGGTTCATAAAAACGAACTGCTCAAACGGGTTCCCGCCGTAGGCGGCGATGAAAAACTCCGTCCCGTAAGCCAGACCGACGATGCAACCCATTGAAAGCATCAGCAGGCACATCCGCTCGACGTGCTTGATGGTGATGTAATCTTCAAGTTGCATCGTTTTGCGGGCGATCAGCATCAGAGTCAACACCATAGCCAACCCGCTGAAAATCGCCCCCGCAACAAAGTAGGGCGGGAAGATTGTCGTGTGCCAACCGGGAAGAACAGACGTTGCAAAATCCATACTCACAATACTATGGACGGAAAAAACCAGTGGCGTGGCGAGTCCCGCCAGTAGCAGATAAACCGTTTCATAATGAAGCCACGTTCTGGCAGAACCGTCCCAGCCAAAAGAGAGTATTGAAAAGATCGTCCTGCGCAAACCAGGTTTGGCTTTGTCGCGAATGGTGGCAAAATCGGGAATCAGACCGATGTACCAGAAGACAGCCGAAACCGAAAGGTAAGTAGAGATCGCGAACACATCCCACAACAAGGGCGATTTGAAGTTTACCCACAAAGAGCCTCGTTCGTTCGGATAGGGGACCATCCAGAATGCCAGCCATGGGCGTCCCATGTGAATCAAGGGGAACAGTCCGGCACACATCACCGCGAATAATGTCATCGCTTCGGCGGAACGATTCACCGCGGTGCGCCATTTCTGTCGGAACAGGAACAGCACCGCGGAAATCAACGTCCCGGCGTGCCCAATACCGACCCAGAAAACGAAGTTCGTAATATCGAATGCCCAGCCAACGGTCTTGTTCAATCCCCAGGTTCCGATACCGGTTGCAATTTGATAGGTAACCGCAACGACTCCGAGCACAAGAGCGGAAAACGCAATCAAGAACGCGGCCCACCACATTGGGGAGGGTGTGCCAGCCATTGGTGCGGAAATATCGTTTGTGATATCTCCCAGCGACTTGTCACCGGTAACCAGTGCTGGCCTCAAGGGAGAGGTTTCAGACATGTTTCCCTCCTGTTTCACTGGTACGTTTTTCGTCCAGATTGACAATGTTGTTCGAATTTGATGGCGTTACTTCAGAGTGCTCATGATTCTCGTGCTCGCCATGACCATCTTTTCCGCCGCTCTGTTCTTCACGATTCCTCACAATGCGAAGATAGGAAACAGACTGGCGGAAGTTGAATTCTTCCAAAACGCCGTATCGACGCGGGTTGTCCCCAGTTTTATGAATTTCGCTATTCGAGTCGTTCATGTCACCAAAGGTGATCGCCCTGGCAGGACACGATTGCTGACAGGCGGTTTGAATATCGCCATCTGCAACTTGCACACCGCGGCGTTTGGCGTCAACTTTTCCTTCTTCAATACGTTGAATACACATCGAGCATTTTTCCATGACCCCACGGGCACGAACCGTGACATCCGGATTGAGAGCCAGATTCACCAACGAATCTTCATGCGAATAATTGAACCAGTTGAATCGCCGAACTTTGTATGGGCAGTTGTTCGCACAGTACCGCGTGCCGACGCATCGGTTGTAAACCTGTTCGTTGAGTCCTTCACTACTGTGTGTTGTCGCTAATACCGGGCAGACCGTTTCACACGGAGCGTTATCGCAGTGCTGGCACATCATCGGCTGATACGAAACCTGGATGTCATCCTCTTCGCCATCGATGTAACGATCAATCCGCATCCAGTGCATTTCTCTCTGTCGACGAACTTCGTCCTTGCCAACAACCGGAACATTGTTCTCCGACTGACACGCCACCACACAGGCGGAACATCCGGTGCAGAGATTCAAATCGATCGACATCCCCCAGTGATGTCCCTTC
>JALWSL010000073.1 GCA_027080405.1 Planctomycetaceae bacterium | reverse complement strand
ATGTGTTCTGTCGAGAACAGAATAAATGCGTCATTTCCTTGAAGAACAGTCGCAGTTCCTGCTCACTCGCCTGATCAATCGGAAGATAGCTTTCGGAAAAAACCTGCAGCTGCGAAGTGCGAGCATCTTGACGGCCCCTTTTCGAGGCATCACTCTTTTCGGCCAGTTTTTGTACGAACTCTCCTACAACGGGAAATCTCCGTATGGCGCGAAAAGATAAATAGGTATCGGGTGGATCCAACGCCAGACCAGCTTCATCGAAAACAGAAAACAGGACAAAAGCGTACTGACTGACTCCCTTTCGAACCTGTAAACGGGTGAATCCTCCCGGCATCTGCGCGATAAGATCCGCATATTTCTCGTTTTTCCGGGACAGCGTTTCCCATCCCTGGCCAACAAGGCAGCTGTTCAGATTGTGCCACCCAACAAATGGACCATCGATAGAAACAGCCAGTTTCATCGATCCCTTCCGATAATACCAGATAAATGATTGCTGACCGTTGACATCATCCGGATCACGTACCCGTTCCTCATAATCTTCCCGTTGCCAACCATTCCACTGTTCTGGAAAGAAATCGGGTGTAAATCCGGAAAGCTGCTCGATGGATGTTTGTTGCCGGCTTTTTGAGTCTGCCCGAACAGAAGAAGACGTAAGCTGCCCAGCCCCCAATATGAGAAATAGAGAAACAACAAGACCAAACTCAAGATAGCAGAAAGTATTCCTGACGGGATTTTTTACTTTCACCGTTTTTCTTTCAGAATAGGGGTCTTCATAAAAATCTCTTCCCCGGATCCGGTCGATCAATGCGTGAAGGTATCCATTGAGTGTCCAAATTCCAATTGGCGCAAAAAAGAGCAAGAGGCGATCGGTACTGATGACCATCAGCAAAGTGACGACGAAAACGACAAGTCCGATTGCTTCGTGCAGCCACCCATCGACCACGGGTAAATCCCACTGGACGTTCAAGACGGTGATGAGAATCACTCGAAATGCATTGGCCACAATGACCCAGAAAACGGCAGCAACGATCAGCACAAGAGAACGGAGCAAACCGCGATTCGATTGCAGGAGGTAAAACAGGGTACAGGTCAATGCGGCGAACAGAGAGTGGATACCACTACAGGCCTCTTCGACAAGAAATGAACGATCCGGAAATACCACCGTTACCCCCTCAATAAGATGTCGATAGCCCAACAAATCGAGTGCACTACTTGCCCAAACCGTTGCCACAGCCTGGAGTTTCTGAATCAGTTGAAGATCAATCCCCAAGGGGAGAGGAACGGCCATCCACAGAAATATCCAGGCAGGCAACATCTCTTTGAGTAAATGCCTCCCGCCGATACTGTAAAGCCATGCCCAGATTGAGACCTGAAATGAAACCGCACCAATCCAGGGAGACCGCATTTTTATCGCCATTAAAAACAGAGGTAACGCCATCCCCCATAACAGCAGCCGCCATATAATCTTTCCCTGGCTGATCGAACCAAGATTTCTATACCCCCGGAAAGCCAACCAGGCTGCTCCAACCAGAATAATCGGGAAGAACTGGTAGTGTTCCAGTGCCCACATCCTCATTCCCAGCTGAACGAGAAAGGGAGCATGCACCAACAAAATGACTCCCAGAAGATAAAGCCACCGGGAAGAGAAAACATGTTTAATCCGCTCCAGAATGTCGTCTGGAGAAGAAGTAATCGTGATTTGGCTCATAGGGTCACAACAGGTTTTTTGAAAAATGGATTAGAAATGGGAGAACTGGCAAACCGGGCAAAAGCGACTGGCAGATTCGACACCTGAACGCAAAGGGAAACCCGATTGACAAAGCCTTGGGGAGCTCCTGAATGCACAGAGCCCGATTACAGCATTGACTCTGATCAATTACACACCGTTTTCGTTGGCAATCACCCAGTGAAAATTACCCCAGCCGCATTGAGATCATTCTCATTTTTCGAATGACACGGCCTGTTTCCATAATTTTGCAGCCTTATGGGGTGGGGTTGGCTTTCGGAGAATCGTACATGACGGTCAACTGTTCCTTGTCCCGCTGTCTGGAAGATCCATACTGTCCGGAAAACCCATAGGAACCAACACCGTAATCGATGCTACCATAGTATTGATTTCCATAGCCGTAGCCCCCAACCTGATCAGCCTGATTAACCACAACGCCGATCAGTTCTCCTCCTACTGATGTCAGGATTTCTCTGGCCCTGGTTGCAGCTGCCCGCGTATTTTTTTGCAGACGCAATGTCAAAATGACTGCATCAACCCGTGCGGCTACTGTTGAAGCGTCGGTGACGGCAAGTACTGGAGGCGTATCGACAAGAACGTAGTCATATTTCTCACGCGCCAACTCGAGGAACTGTTCAAAAATGCTGGAGGTGAGCAATTCGGAAGGGTTATCAGGCCTGGGACCGCTGGGCAGACAACAGAGGTTGGGAACTTCAGTTTCCTGCACATAGGCCATCGGGTCTGCCTGCATTCCCTCGGCGATGGTATCAGCCAGTCCCTTTTCGTTGGACAATCCGAGATTCTGATGGACTCGGGGCTTTCTCAAATCGCAATCAACGAGCAGGACTTTCTTTCCGGAGCAGGCGATCGACACGGCCAGATTTGTAATCAACGTTGTTTTTCCATCTCCCGGATGTGGGCTGGTCACCTGAATAACACGGTGGTTGTTGTTTTGGGTGCTGAAATACAATGCTGTTCTGACGGCACGAAAGGCCTCGGCATATTTTGAAGAGGGTTGGTAATAGGTACAGACCATCGGATCGATGGGACTGCGGTCTTTTTTACGCCTGCGGACTTTTCTGATTTCGGGAATATGGCCGACAATCGGCGTCTGCAGTTGCAACTGGATGTCTTCAGGAGCAAGAAAGCGATGATCGTTTCGATCACGAATAAATGCCAGCCCCAACCCGACCAGCAAACCGATCAGCCCACCAATAGCGAGTAACTGCTTCATTCGTGCGGAGTCTTTTTCACCGGAAGAAGCCGGGCGAACTTCCTGAACCATGTATTTCCCTTCGTCCTTGACGAGATCGATTTCCCCCAATCGTTTAACAATTGTTTCGTACAGCGATTTGATTCGCTGAATTTCGGCTTTCAGGGATTCATCCTTGCGTTCCAGCTCAAGGGTTTTCTTGATTTGCTCGCGTTCCTTTTCCAACTGATCATTAAATTCCTTCTCTTTCAATTCGCTCAGTTTTATCTGCTGTTTGAGAGAGTCGAGATAAACGGCAATGAAGTCCCGATCCGTGGCCGGTTTTTTTCCATCCTTGGCATCCAATGACGATTCCTGTAAATAGTTTCGGGTCAATTTGATCCGTTTTTTCAGACTGAGAACCTTAGGGTGATCGGGTCCCAGTGAATCAAGCAGAAGCTGTTCCTCCAACAGCATCGGAAACAATTGCCCCGCAACGGATGTCGTTGAAGTTGGGCCTCCCGACCCCGCATTTTTCAGTGCCAAATTGCTGACCATCAACTGCAGCGCCTCTTTGCTTCCTCCAGAAGCAAGTGCTTTCTCGATAGCAGCCGCTTCCGCCTGGAGTTCGGTGCGCTCCAGAAAAATTTTCGACTTTCTTTCTTCGATGCCCTGAAGACGATCACGAAAGACATTCGTCTCACCGTCGGCTTTCCAGATTACAGACGATTGAGCCCGAAATTGGGCATATTCATCTTCCTTCTGCTTCAGTTGTTTTGTCAGCTCAGTTCGTGTTTTATTGAGCAGACGCTGGGCCTCCTGGCTGGAATCTTCATGATTCTCCTTCAACATTTTTTTGTAGGCACTAACGACAGCATTGACGATCTTGGGGCAGTCGCTGGCGACCGGTCCGGTAAAACTGATTGTCAGCACTCCCTCAGTATAACTGCGCCTGATAGTAAGACCTTTGGCAATTGTTTTCGCCAGCGAGGAAGAACCCTGAAATGTCTTCAACTCTCCCAACTCACCGTCTTCAACTGCCCACTTAAGGATCTTGGGACTCTGAATCAGGACAATTTGCCTGTCTATATCACGACTGATATCCCTGCTCTCCTCAATCCCTTCAATGGGAATGCTGCTTTGACTGACCGATATCATGATCTCTGCAGTAGATTTATACAGGGGCACCTCACGGGTATACTGCCAATATGCGCCCCCCAAACCGAGAGCCAAGGCCAGAAAAATGAGCCACTTTCCGTGCCAAATCATTGACCAGAAGCTGAACTCTTTTGTTGAAGCGGAAACAGGAGGGAGCTGCGCCCCTCCCATTGCTAAAGGCTGACTTGGAAATGACGACACTTCTCTACCCCTAATAAACTAACAAAATTAAATAACCACCAACGGCTTGTCTGGTTAAGCTACTCAAACCAGGCAAACAGAGAAAACTGGCCCGCCTTTAGAAACACCACTATTTCACGCACGTACAGGCATAGTCAATGATTGAAAGAGATTTTCAAATTGATTCACTGAATGAGTCATCGAGTGCCTTGCTTTTATGAATGTACGTGCACTGCTACCCATTTGTTTTCGGTCAGTTTCGTTCGCAAGCAGGCGAGAAGCCTCTGTTGCCATCGCTGCCATATCGTTCTCCGGCACAAGAATACCCGTCTCATTATGGGTGATCGCTTCAGAGACCCCGCCCACATCAGTTGCAATCGCGGGAACACAACGAACACCTGCTTCAAGCACGACTCCCGGTATTCCCTCCACTTTACTGGGCAACAGGAGCAAATCGGCACCAGTGAGCAGATCACGAACATTCTTGAGCGCACCAAGCACAAATATTGATTGACTCATCCCTGATGTTTCAATTTCCGATTCGATCTCCGATCGCAACGGACCATCGCCACACATTACCAGACGAGCATCAGAGTGCCTTTCCTTTATTTGAGCAAACGCCTGTAATAACCCCATGTGATTTTTTTCTTCGGTAAAACCTCCAACGTGAAACAGAAGCGGAGCCTCGAGACCACAACCAATCAATTGGGAAACCTGCTTGCGGGCCCCAGTGCGGTCGAGACATTCGGGGACATCAATCCCACGTTTGATGGTAAGAACACGGTCAGGGGAAAGCTGGAAGGTTTCACAGAGATCCTCTCTGCAAAGATCACTGACGGAAGAAACATAATCCGCACGATGAACCAGAAATGCCCCAAACTGTTGTTGCCTTCTACGGTTAATCCATCGGCTCGTCATACTGATGTTGCGATAAACAATTCCACCCTGGTATTGCTTCAGGAGTTTCGCTGCAACAGCGTATTTCAAAGCATGCGAGGCATTCGCCTGGATGACGTCGGGACGCAATTGACGGATTAATCTGATCAATCGATAGAGCAGTTGCGGTTCAACACGACCTTTTCGCCTGCCATTCAATTCAACCTGCGCCACATTATTGCTAGAAAGCCGCATCGCCTCCTCATCGGGAGCATATAACGCCGCCAATGTCACCTGATGCCCGCGCAAGGCAAGTTTTTCTGAGAGCTGGGCAGCGAAGACCTCTGCCCCGCGCAATTCATTACGAGTAATGAGCTGCAGAATCCTCACTCATCTTCTTTCATATTCATCAAGGACATCCACATACAACTGTTCCATCTGACGAACGACATTTCCGATATCATATTTGGAAACCGCAACTTCCCGAGCCCGCGTTGCGCATCGTTTTGACAACTCTGTATCGTTCAACATTCTGAGAATGCCGTTGGCCAGTGATCGAGGATTCTGCTGCTGAACCAGCAAGCCTGTTTGGCCATCGTCAATCATCTCCTTCAGCATCGCGATATCAGAAGCCACAACCGGACACCCCGCCATCATCGCCTCGATGACAGTACCAGGCAATCCTTCGGAGATCGAGGGAAAAACAAAGCAATCTGCCAGTAACAGCAGTCGTTCAACATCATCAACATTTCCTAAAAGCCGAACATGACATGCCGAATCACTCGATTCCACTTCGTCTTCCAGCTCTCTGCGTAAAGGCCCATCTCCTGCAATTAACAACAGGGCATTCGGCTCCTGCTGGACAACATATCGCATTGCCTTGATCAAGCTCTGCTGGTCTTTTTGCGGGATGAGTCTTCCAACATTCAACAGAATCTTTTTATCTGCGGGCAACGAATATTTTTCTCGCAGTTCAGCGGCCTGTAACCCAGAAAGTCTTCCATGTATGCTTCCCATCCGCCCGCGAGGAATGACACTCATTTTATTGGAGGGGATGCCCAGTGTCTGCTCATAAGAAATTTTAACGGTGTGTGAAACAGCATGAAAACGATCAACATAACGTGATGAAAACCGATCTATTATGCGAATACATCGGTGCTTCCAGTACGACAACTGTGGTTCACATTGCAACCGCACCGGATCATATGGTACGGAGACCAGACTGCAAATCACAGGACGTTTTTTCCGCAAGCCCACCCAACGGCCGACTTGATTCGCCCGAAACAACATGGTGTGGATTAAATCCGGCTCAATCTGGTCAACCAAATCGCCAATGGCTCTACTCGCCCGACGAAACTCATACTTCCCCTTTAATTCCGTTGTTCGAACATCAATTCCCTGTTCCTGGAAGTTTCGCATTAATCGATTCCCCCGATAGAGAGAAACAACCGTTGGGACAAACCGAGAGCGATCAAGGTGGGCACAAAACTGCAATAAACTCCGTTCCGTTCCTCCTGTCTCCAGTGTGTCGATGAGTAACATAATCCGACGGGACTCAGCCCCGCTTTTGGCCTCGGAATACAGTCCGCCATCGCAACGATGCTCTTTCTCAAGGATATTCATCGCAAATGCCCGATAGCCGGTGGATCGGAAATCGATTCTTCCAGTCGATTATTTCCTGTGCGCACTTTATCGCCCAGTACTGCCAAGCTCTTCATGGAGAGGATTTCGAGTTGTCCTTTTTTTTGCAGAGTATCTGCTTCGGTGAATATCTCGCGCAACCCTTCAAGAAGTTCTTCTGATCGCACACCCAAGTTAAATGGATGTGTCCAAAGATGAAACACCCCTTTATTTTTGCAGGCATGGTGTAATCCCCTGATCGCTTTTTTTACCCTCGCCCTTATGGGCACGTACTTGCCTACGTTGTAAAATGGAGAGTAAAACTGGGAAGAGGGAATCATCCATAATCCTGCAGGGTGATATTGCGGAGCATCCGCCCGCGGACAACTTGCCAGCCGAGCGTCGATCAAACGCAACGCAGCAGGCAACCTCACTCCAGGCAGCGATTCGAACCACTTGTTTTCCGGACCGCGAAAAGAACGAAAACCTGCTTCAGCCAAAACGTCAAAATGGCCCATCTTCGCTTTGGGAAAAATGAAACTGGTTGGTTTTCCCAAACCATTCTCGTCAAAGACCTGCAACGATTTGATCAATTCTTCCCGAAACTGTTCGCGTCCTTCCATTTCCGGATTCACAAAACCATGCGTCAGCGTATGGCAGCCGATATCCTGTGGAACACTGCAATCGCGCAGGGCGTGAATGATATCCTCTGCATACCAATCCGGTTGTGAAACGGCATCCCCCGGCGGAACATCAGCAAAATCATTCCCATGCAGCCAGTGATGTTTTTTTGTATCGTCGCCACTGCCCAACAACAACGCTCCTACAGTGGCCCATGTTCCGCAGATGTTGAATTCTTCGAACAACTCGAGCAATCTTAAGACAGCCTCACGAGTTCCTGAAAGAAACGGTTCCATAAATGCTGCATTGGCACGTTTTCTCGTTCCCCACGCCAACTCAAGGTCAAGGGAAAAAGTAAAAATGCCACGATTCAATATCATCTGCTCCACCCCCAGATCACTCTTTTCGATTCTCGAACATACCTTGGGGGTCTTGAAATTCATAGAACCGGCGACCACATTATTCATCGTAGCGTGCCTGATGAAACAAACTTCTCTGCACTGGGAACTACTTTCCTTTCCAGAGCATCGCCCAGTAAATCGTAATACACCTTCCATGTCAGTTCGATTACCTCCTGTTCATTGAAGTCACGCTGCACCCGCTTGCGAGCCTCATTTCCCATGCGCAAACGTAGCTCCGGGTCATCTACAAGTCTCTCGATAGCAATCGACAACGCAGTTGGGTTATTTGCAGGAACCAGTAAACCCTCTTTCCCATCAGTCACAATCTCCCGACAGCCAGGGACATCACAAGTGATGATCGGCTTACCCATCGCAGCCGCTTCAAGCAGAAATCGCGGAGTCCCTTCACGGTGGGAAGGCAAAACGACTACATCCGCCTCCTGCAAAACATTCTCGACCGAATCAACATGCCCCAAAAAATGAATCGGCCCATTTGCCCTCCATTCATGCAATTGCTCAGAGGAAACAGCGGAGGGATTATCGAAATCAGAAGCACCGCACGCCCTGAACTCTACATCCAAATGTTTCAATCTGTTAACGGCCTCGACAAATTCGAATATCCCTTTCTCACGAAGCAATCGGCCGGCAAAAAGGACAACCATCTGCTTCCCCGCACAGTTGGAAGTCTCTGTCGAAAAACTGAATCGATTCAAATCGACACCGGAACCGTTCGTGATAAGGGAGTTGTCTCTTAAGAATGGAACGACTCGTGCCAATTCATCAACATCATCCCGATTCTGGAAAATACATCGAACATTTTTGCCAACCAACGAACGGGCATACCATTGTCGAATAACCGGGCGCAAGATCCGAGTTTTCAACTTGTGGGAAACAAACATATGTCCCAAGCCGGTTACCGAATTAACAATATTTGGAACAGAACACTTCCTGGCGGCAACCGTCCCGTATAAAACAGATTTTAT
>JALWSL010000072.1 GCA_027080405.1 Planctomycetaceae bacterium | reverse complement strand
GGAAAATACCTGCCCGGACAATGTGTCGATTTCACGGTTTTATGGGCCAGAACGTGCTTTGAATCGATCCCGTAGTTTTCCTTCAACGCAATCAGCAGTCTTGTCAGGGAGTCCAACTGTTTGGGAGTCGGTTTGGTTTTGTCAAAATTTCCGACCAGACAAATCCCGATTCCCCAGTTGTTGTAGTTGGCATTGCCGGCGTGGGCCCCTTCAATCTGGTCGATCCATCGAAACGTCTGTTCGATCTGGCCATCCTCCATGCCATGCCCGTTTCCGATCACAAAGTGATAGCCGATTCCGCGCCACGGTTTCCCTCGACTGTCGAGACGCTGCGAATGAGCGCGGTGGATCGAGGCGACGCTCCCTTGTGATGTCGCCGTATGATGCAGCACGATATATTTCCACTGGCGTTCTTTGACTTTGGGTTTCCATGGGTTTGGCGAATCCCTTTCAGGAGTTTTCTGTTCCAACGGGAATTCTCGCGGTTTGGACTTTCCAAAACGTGAATTCATCACCCGTGTCATGTCGATCGGGGCAGGTGGCCCTTGACGAACAGTCATCGCACCCGAGCGGGGCAACTGCGCCGATACTTCCTGCTCCGGATGCGCAAGCATCACAGCAAGAAACATCACAACAGGGAACAGAACAGCCAAAGCTGAAATTCTCTTTTGACCAGGGGCGATCGTCACTGAAACAACTATCTTGCTTTCATGGCATCGAGGTAAATCGAGGTAAACGGACGGATCGAAATTTTGCCTGGTCAGCGAAGATCATGCAGCCAGTAAAGAACATGGCCCCAAAAATCATGCCAAACCGAGGCAAATCAAAACGCAGGGAGCACTCTATCTGTGAGGAAACGGAGTGTCAATCTGAAGTTTCCAGAGGGCAATTTGGGCACGTGAGTAAACAGGAAAATGCTCCTCCTGTTGCGAAATTGGTGAGAAACAGGGGGGGCTGCATAAACTTTTAGGGGGTGTTAATCTTGCCGCAGTTTACCAGGATTGATGAATCGACTTGATTGTCAAGGATCCGGGGTTTCCGTGAAATTTTTCTTCCAAGAGCCAAAATTCAATCAGGTTCGGTTCCTGTTACCGATGCTCCGGTTGAAATCCGCTCCAGGCACATTGTGCGGATACACAGTGAGCGATGTTCCACAAAAAAAGCCCGACGGCATGACCGCAGGGCTTTTTAGCAACTCTGGCAAGAATGACGCTCAGGCAGAGAGGTAGCCATTGCTGTCAAGATAGGCAACAACTTCTTCGGCCAGTTCATCGATACCTTTGTTATCTGCATCGAGTGTCAGTTCCGGGTTTTCCGGTTCTTCGTAAGGATCATCGATCCCGGTGAAGCCTTTGATTTCCCCCGCACGGGCTTTTTTGTAAAGACCCTTGGGGTCGCGAGCTTCACACGTTTCCAGGGAAGCATTGACGAAAACTTCGATAAATTCCCCTTCGCCGAGAATTTCACGGACTCGATCGCGATCAACCCGATACGGAGAAATGAAAGCCGTCAACACGAATAGACCCGCATCGCAGAACAGTTTTGCCACTTCGCCGATACGACGAATATTTTCTGTACGGTCTTCAGCCGAGAAGCCCAGGTTTTTGTTCAATCCCATTCGCACATTATCACCATCGAGCACAAAAGTGTGAATTCCCTTTTCGTGCAGGATATGATCAACCGTGTTGGCAACCGTACTTTTTCCACAGGCACTCAGTCCGGTAAACCAGAGAACCGCACTTTTGTGTCCATTCAGTTTCAGACGGTCCTCTTTGCTGACAGTGTGATCATGCCAGGTAACATTTGTTGCTTTTTGTTCGGTCATTTTCTAGTTCATCAACCTCGAAATTAAGTGGGTGAAAGAGGACTTGCCAGTACGTCGGCAGTTCGACAAGTGAGAACATTGAGAACACCCGACCGAAATACCTCCTGGCTGAATCCGGTCTCAATAACAAAAATGATCGAGCCAAGCCGGACTCAGGCCGGATGTTAGAGAAAATATTACAACAGGGGAACCCCAAGAAATCAGAATTTGACTCCAGCCAACTTCGAAGCTTCGGTCAGTCCCATCAGACAATTTTGATCTGTTCTGTCTGGGCCTTTGAGTTTCTGCAAGGGCAGTGCAATCGATTTTACCTGGTAAAGGCCGGCACGACAGAAACCGGAAAATGAGACTGACTTACGTTCACCAGGAATGGGGGAGGTGAATTCTGTTCGAAAGTTCTACGCCAGATTGCTTAACGTGTACGCAGCAATTACTGGTATCTCCAAAAAGAGGGGAAGAACAGAACCAGGACGGCGAACAGTTCAAGTCTGCCAAGTAGCATCAGCAAGGTGAGGAGCAATTTCCCCTGCTGGGAGAAACCGGAAAAGTTGGAAGCCGGGCCGAGCACACCAAGTCCGGGGCCGATGTTGTTGAGCGTTGCCGCGACGGCGGAGGCACAATCGATCAGCTTTTCCGCCTCGGTATGTGTTTGACTGACTGCCCACTGGGTATCCGGTTCGATCACATTCAATGTCATCCAGCTGGAGATGAAGATAAACAGCACGAGGCTGAAATAGACGACAACGTCGTGACGCAATGAAGCGGGGAGGTTTTCGCCGCCGAGCCGTAATGAGCGAACAACTTTGGGGCGAAAAGACTGTTCAATCTCCATGAACATCACTTTGAAAAAAAGAATGAAGCGGACGACTTTCAAGCCGCCCCCGGTCGATCCTGCACAGCCCCCGACAAACATCAGCAGCAGCAACAGCCCTTTCGCCAATTCTCCCCATTGGCTGAAATCTTCACTGCCGAATCCGGTCGTTGTCATGATCGAAACCGTGATGAAACTGGCATGACGAAATGCAGTGGCGACGGAATCGTAAACACCTCTTGCCAGCAGATTTCCTGCCAGGACGAGAGTCGCCAACAGCAGGATTGATATGTAGACCCGCCATTCGGGATCTTTGGGCAAACTGGCCAGACGCGAGAACCAGTGACTTTTTCGTGACGAAGGCTGTCCCCCGATCATCAGATAAAAGAGGGAAAAGTTTGTCCCCGCAATTACCATAAACAATGTTGTGGTCAGCTCGATGGGAACAGAATCGAAATGTCCAATGCTTTTGTTGTACGTGCTGAAACCGCCAGTTGCCATTGTGCCGAATGTGTGACAAAGAGCATCGAAAATCGACATCCCGCACAACAGAAACAGAGTCGTCAACAGCAGGCTGAGGCCCACATATATTTCCCACATGACCGTGGCCGCTTCCCGAACCCGTGGTTTGACCGTATCATTCAGCGGGCCGGGAACTTCCCTTTGCATCAGCGCTTTTCCCCCGCCCCCCAGATGTCCCAACAGAGCGACAAACAGGACAATGATCCCCATTCCACCTAGCCAATGGGTGAAACATCGCCAGAACAGGACACACTTCGGTATCATTTGGGGGTCTTCGAGTTCAGTCAGCACCGAGGCCCCTGTTGTCGTAAAACCGGAAACCGATTCGAAAAACGCATCGATGAGTGTCATGGGGGTCTCGTGTGTGCGCATCGTTCCCGAAAACAGGAAAGGAAGTGCCCCCAGGAGTCCAGCCAACAGCCAGCCCAGGCCGACAATAGCCAGGGCCTCCTTGTGCAAAACCGTTCCTTGCGAGTTCTTTCCGAGCCAGGAAAAGAGACCTCCCACAGCAAGGCTGATGACCATTGCCGCGAGGATGCCCAGGAACCCTTTGGTCTCAAACTCTGTCGCGACTCCCAATTGCGGAAATGCCCAGGGGAGTGATAACGCCATCGTGCCACCGACAAGCAGCGAAAGCATCCCCAGCAATTTGGATAACAAGGACCAGTTCATCGTTGTTTTTCAGTGAAATTCAGAGAAAGAAACGGCCACACCTGTCAATCTGAAATAAATCACGAAATAAAAGGGATTGACGGGGCAGATCAAGATCTACCGATGCAAACAGGAGATTCATGATTATTCGCGTTTCACAAGTCAACGGTTTCGCAGGGCGATCATACGCTCTTTTCGCAAACAGTTCGGTGCTTATAGTTCAGTGCATCATACCAGGGATTAAAGCCAATCATCATGTGAGGCAGTTTGACAGCAATTACTTCGAGTTGCAATCTCATCGGCCCGGAATCGTCACGATTGCCCCATTTGAACTCGTTCAAGACTGTTCAGAAAGGCGGCGAGGCTTATACTATTACGGTGGCTACTGTCAATCCATTCTCAATCCATACTCAAGGAATACACCGAATGCTGGAGAGGCGGGAACTGTTTCCCCATGTAATCGAAATGAATCATCAGGCGCGCAGGCGTTTTGGCTGTTCTGTCTATTTGATACACAGCGGCTCCGAGTGGGCGTTAATTGATATCGGATACGAAGATACGGCGGAAGAAATTGTCGAGATGATTCGTCAAATGGATTTCCCGCTGGCGGGCTGCAGATATCTCATCGCTTCCCATGCCGACGTTGATCATATTCAGGGATTCGAGAAAGCGCATCGCCTGTTGTCCGAATCCTCAATCTGCGGGCATCCGGATGCTGCCCGGTTGTTGAAAAGTCGGGATCGCCTGATGACTTATGCAGAAATTCCTGCCCAGAATATATCGATCCACTTGCCGGAAATCACAATCGATCAGACTGTTTCCGAAGGGGACCGTTTGAAAATTGGAGAGCTGGAACTGGAGGTTTGGCACACGCCGGGACATACGATCGGTCAACTGGCGTTCCGTCTGGGCAATCTGCTTTTTTCCGGTGATAATCTTTTCCGCGATGGTTGCGTGGGAAATATCGATGCCCATCACGGTTCGGATATTCAGAAATTTATCCAATCTCTGACGCGTATCCGGGACAGCGATGTCGAGTGGTTGCTCCCTTCGCACGGCCCGGTTTTTCGCAAGGATTCCAGGATGATCCAGAAAACAATCGACCGGCTTGAAGGTTATCAGCACATGGCCGACTTTGGAACCTGCGCTGTCGATTGGCCACTGCTTGATCAATGGGAACAGGAACTGGTTGATGGGATCGACCCCACAAAAACTTGACATCAACATTGTTTCATGTTTGAATTTTGGACAACAGGCCATTTGGAGCGGGGCGACTGGTCAACCTTCGAATCAACCTTCAGTGCGTTTTATCAGATAGGCAACCGGGAGCAAAAAATGGATCACTCTTTTATGGCGATTGCCTTGTTGGCATTGGCCTCTGTTCTGATCGTTGCTGAAATATTTATTCCCTCGGGGGGGATATTGGCGTTGAGCATGGTTGTCAGCCTGTTCGCCGCTTTCTACTTTGCCTGGTTGGCGTGGTGGGAAACCAATCCGAATTATTTTTTCGGTTTCAGCGCTTTTGCGATAATCGGGATTCCCGGTGTAGCGATTACGGCATTATCCATCCTCCCGAAAACAAGATTCGGGAAACGCCTTCTTTTGGCCGGCCCCAGCGAAGAAGAGGTTGTTCCGTTCACCAAAGAGGAGGAGAGACTCAACAGCTACGTCGGACGGATTGCCAAAGCGATCACTCCACTCAATCCGGGAGGGATGATTTCGATCGATCGTGAGCGAATACACGCCTACAGCGAGGGAGTCATTATCGAATCGGGGGCCGCTGTCAAAATCATCAAGGTGAATGGTACACGGGTGCTCGTTCGCGAAGTTCCCCCGCAAACGGAAGCGACGGAAGTTGCCGGGAGCGATTCATCAAAACAGGACGAATCACGCACAATTCCTGAGTCCCCCCTTGATTTTGACCTGTCGGACTCCGAACAATCCAGTGGGGCAGGTTGATTAAAACAGACGACAACACAGGTTTGCTTTCCTGTTCGTGCGCTCTGTTTTCGTGCCTGCGGTTGTCGCAACGGGCGGATGCCACTCTGGTTTTGAAGTGTTCGCAATATCATCAAACATTTAGCACCTGCATCATCATGCGGAATTGATGCAGTGGGACAGAAAGAGAACAGAGAGAGGATTGAGATGCCTGTTTATGTTTATGAAGTCATTCGGGAAGATGGTCAACCGGGGGAACGCTTTGAGGTAACCCAGCGGATGTCAGAGGATCCGTTGACCACTCACCCGGAGACGGGCGAACCGGTACGACGTGTTATCACCGCACCGGCAATCGGTACCCGTTGGATGGACATGAACATGGAGCGGAGCATGAAAGATGATAAAAAACTCGACAAGCTCGGCTTCACCAAGTACGAAAAAATGGGGAACGGCAAATACGCAAAGAAGTTCGGCAAAGGCCCCAGTATCATTTCCAAAGATGAATAATCTCTTACGAACAGAAAGAAGGTTCCATGCGGTATTCAGGGAGAACTGTATTGTCTGGTTTGCTGCTCGTTCTGGTTACCCTGCCACTGCAGGCTGCCGAACATACGAAAGATTCACTCGATACAGTGAAAAAAAATCTGGAGCAGAACAAGGCAGTCCTGGTTGATGTGCGCGAACTCTCCGAGTGGAACAAGGGGCACCTCAAGGGAGCGATACTCCTGCCTTTAAGCAAGTTGAGACAGGGAGTAGACAAAAAGTGGCTGGAAAAGAAAATTCCGCAGGGAAAGATTGTCTACACCCATTGTGCCCGCGGCTTTCGCGCGCTATTGGCGGGAGACCTCCTGAAAAAGCAGGGATACCATGTCCGTTGTCTCAAGCAGGGATACCAGGAACTGCTGGAAGGCCCGTTTGAACGGGCAGATAAAGCAGATAAATAAAAACACCCCGACTGTATTGACCGCCGGGGGTTCGTTTGGGAAAACATCCAGACCAGTTCAAACCGGCATTTTATCCGGTGCTCCATGCCACCGAGCAGGGCGATACCGGAATATTCGGGCTATCGTAGCCGGGTTATTGAAGGAGCTGGAACAAACTTCGAGGAACGACTTGCCGTATGTGGAACTGATGGGATTGTTCGATAACCATCGTCGCTGCTGACGGATTGTTCGAAATAGGGGGTCGCTCGCGTCGGAACGGTCTGCAGCGGTGTGTAGGAGGACTGACTGCTGTTGAAGTTGGGATCAGCCGCTGGAGCAGGCACCTTCTGCTGTTGCTCTGTTGGTGTTCCCAAACCTGGAGCACTTGGAACGCTCAACACTGGGGGGGCGCTGAGTCCCGGTGCAACTGTTTCTGATGGATAGACTGTTGTTCCGCAGCAACCACCTGGGTAAGAGGGGAGTGGCGGGGCGTAAGCTGGTGCACATCCCTGCTCCCACACGGTACTGATACGGCGTCTGGGAACCATTATCTGGGACGGAACCAGACGGTGCCGCATCACCGTGCGGTATTCTGTTTGTGGGACGGTGACAACAACCTGGCGGTAAGTTGTGACAGGGACCTGTTCACAATATGCTTCGCGGTGATAGGTCGTGCGTGGCACCATTTCCCAGGAAACAACCCGACGGGGACGAATGCGTGGTCGTGGAGTGATACAGGTTGGGGCGCAGGAAAGAGGAACTTGCGGGATCATTCCACAAATGCACTGTCGCCTCATACAACGTCTGCACATTCTTCGGAGTCGCCCACGATACTGCCTGCATCCGAAACACCCTCCACAACCGCCGCATGCGGGGGCAATCGCAGGGAAAAGCTGTGCCACAGCAGAGCTTTGCTCGATACCGACAGCAGTAATGGAAAGCAGCAGGGTTAATATTACAGGCCAACGCATGTTGGAGACTCCCAGGTTGTTCAGTTAATTTCAGTTAAATCGGCCCCAAAGACCGAAAAAAGTCACACCTGCTCTGTTAATCGGCATAACCGTTACAGCTTATCAAGCTTTTTTTGTTATAATTGGGAAAGAGAGGCAAAATATTCCGGTATACCCGCCGGTATGCATGTTTGAAAAATTACCCTCAGCGGGGTGAATCTGCCTGAAAAAGCCGGTTTAGCGGACAGAAAACGCAAAGAAGGTCAATAAAAAATGAGTCACGATCAATATGAAAATCCGTTAATCACCCGTTATGCCTCGCAAGAGATGAGTTCCCTCTGGTCTGCCCAAAAAAAACATGCCACCTGGCGGCGGTTGTGGTTGGCGTTGGCAGAGTCACAAAAAGAATTGGGACTGGATATCAGCGACGCTCAACTGGATCAGATGCGTAGCAAGCTGGATGATATCGATTTTGAACGAGCCGCCGAGCATGAAAAGAGACTTCGGCACGATGTCATGGCTCATGTTCACACCTTTGGTGAACAGTGTCCGGACGCGATGCCGATTATTCATCTGGGCGCAACCAGCTGTTTTGTGACAGATAATTCCGAACTGATCCAGATCAGGGAGTCGCTTCAACTGGTTCGCAAGCGACTGGTGAACACTATCGATGAACTCGCCAGGTTCGCGTATGAGTATCGTGATCTTCCCTGTTTGGGATTCACGCATTTACAGCCAGCCCAACCGACAACAGTCGGCAAGCGGGCAACTTTGTGGTGCTACGATCTCGTTCTCGATCTAGAAGAGATCAATCATCGTCTGGCAGAGTTGAAGTTTCGGGGGATCAAAGGGACAACCGGCACGCAGGCGACATTTCTGCAACTGTTTGATGGGGATCACGAAAAAGTTGCCGCGCTCGACCGACTCATCTGCGATAAAGTCGGTTTCAAGGAATCCGTGGCCGTCAGCGGGCAGACATATTCCCGCAAAATCGATTCTCAGGTTCTCGCCTGTTTAAGTGGTGTCGGACAGTCGGCTCATAAAGCGGGAACAGATATCCGGATTTTACAGCATCGAAAAGAGTTGGAAGAACCGTTCGAGAAAAATCAGATCGGCTCTTCTGCAATGGCTTACAAACGAAATCC
>JALWSL010000071.1 GCA_027080405.1 Planctomycetaceae bacterium | reverse complement strand
CCCAAATGATCGCCAGGCCAACCGTGATTCTGGTAAAGACATCTCCCGCCTTGGTTCCAAACGCACTTTGTCCCCCGGCCCCGCCGAGCGCTCCCGCCAATCCACCACCTCGACCGCGTTGCAACAACACGACGATAATCAGCAAAAAGCTCAAAAAGGCCAACACGAATAACATGAAATAGTCCACGCGGACAAGCTCCTTAAATAACTGATCAAGTGTAAAACCCTGAAGAGACCCGTAACCACCTCGGCAGGATCGCTCCGGCGAACCAAACCTACGCTTTCGAAATCTCCAGTCCGGCCTCGATAATGGGGCCGAAATTTTCGACAGACAGGCTCGCACCGCCAACAAGGGCTCCATCAACATTGGATTGCCCAAGCAGTTCCATTGCGTTCCCCGGCTTGACACTCCCTCCATACAGGATACGAACCGAATCGGCCAGTTCCTGAGTATAACGACTGGCGAGCCAATTGCGAAGGTGGGCATGTGCCTGTTCGGCCTGTTCCGGAGAAGCTGTTTTCCCGGTTCCAATCGCCCAGACAGGTTCGTAGGCAATCACCACCTGGCCCATCTGCTCTGCGGAAACATCTTCAAGCCCCCCGGCCATCTGTTCATCAAGAACTGCTTCGGTGTTCCCGGCTTCCCGTTCTTCAAGCAATTCTCCCACACACAATACAGCCCTTAAACCACCGGCAATGGCTGCTTTTGTCTTTTTGTTGATCAAACCATTGCACTCTTTCAGAATGTGACGACGTTCGCTGTGTCCCAGCAGTACCGAGTCGCACCCGATATCCTGAAGCATTCCGACAGAGACTTCCCCGGTGAAAGCTCCCGACGGTTCAAAGTAGCAATTCTGCCCCCCAACTGAAATACCACTTTCTCCAACCGCCTGACGGACAGCCTGCAAATAGGGGAAAGGTGGACATACCAGAACATCGACCGACAGTTCTTTGCCAGAAACCAACTTCGCCAATCCCGAGGCCAGCGCAGTCCCGGAAGCCAAATCCGTGTTCATCTTCCAGTTGCCTGCAATGATCATACGTCGCATCTTAACGCTCCCATTCAGTTGAAATTACTATCGCTTCAGCAGCCTCGGGAAAATCTCTCCGAACCTGCATGACGGGCTGAACGATTCATCTCGAAAAGAGACCGGCCTACAAGTTGCCTGATTCGGGAGATGAACAGATCGGTTGGCCCATTACTCCGAGGCGGGCACCGGGATCGTTTTGCCGAGTCCTGCCGCCATTTTTTGCATCTGCTTCATGACATCATCGTATTGCTCGGGAAGTAACGCCTGCGGCCCGTCACTTTTGGCCATTTCCGGGCAACTGTGCACTTCGATATGAACTCCATCAGCCCCGGCTGCAATTGAGGCCAGCGACATCGCCGGAATCAATTCGGGCCGTCCGGTTGCATGAGAGGGATCAATAATCACCGGCAAGTGGGTCAGACAACGCAGGTTCGGGACAATCGCCAAATCGAGAAGATTTCTTGTCGAAGGGTCAAAACTTCGAACGCCTCGTTCACACAGAATCACTTCCTTGTTTCCCTGCGAGATAATGTATTCCGCAGACATCAACAGATCGACAACGGTTGCGCTCATCCCACGCTTCAGGAGAACAGGCCGCTTTGTCAACCCCACCTCCTTGAGCAGATTGAAGTTCTGCATGTTGCGCGCCCCGATCTGAAAGATATCCGTATATCGGTCGATCAGTTCCACCTGTCTCGGATCCATCACTTCGGTAACAACGGGCATTTGCAGTTCATGCCCGATCGTCTGCAGAATCTTCAGTCCTTCTTCTCCCATTCCCTGAAAACTGTAGGGACTGGTTCGCGGTTTGAAAGCACCGCCACGCAGCACATTCGCTCCCGAGGCCTTCACGGCAACCGCGATTTCACGCAGAATCTCTTCCCCCTCGATGGCACAGGGACCGGCGATCATCATCAGATTTCCACCACCTACCTTGACACCGAAGCCGAGATCAAACACGGAGGGGTCTTCCTGATACTCCAGGCTGGCCATCTTGTATGGTTTGAGAACGGGCACGACTTTTTCAACCCCGGGAATCGCCTGGAGCGGGGCTTCACGGAGTTTGTCTTCTTCACCGATAATGCCGATGACCGTCCGCTTTTCGCCCCGGCTCAGATCGTGTCGGAAGCCCATTTCCTCGATTTTGTCGAG
>JALWSL010000070.1 GCA_027080405.1 Planctomycetaceae bacterium | reverse complement strand
TGCAAATTACTTTTTCTTTTTGTTCTTCTTTTTCTTCTTTTTCTTGGTTGCAGCAGCTTCTTGCTCCGCAAAAAAGGCATCTCTGTCGGCTCCTTTGAGCAGCGGAAAGCCCATTGCTTCGCGTTGGAGAATCAACCCGCCGATGATGCGTACCGCCCAGACAATTCCCCCTCCGACCAGAAAGCCGACTGCAGAGACAGAAAAACCGTGCAACACTGGATGATGGATAATCCATTCAGGAATGGATTTTTGCACGGGCCACCACTGCAGGGCCGGGATGACAGGAGTCAGGGATTGCAACAGGTTGGGATCCTGAAACCAGACCGGAGCCAGAAAGAAGCCGACACCCAGGGTTTGCCCGATAATGCCGACAATCATTGCAGGGAAAGTCACGCCATCGGGAATAATCCACAAATCGAAATCGATAAACGTAGCGACAAATAATGTTTCGATCAGAAAAAGAAAATAGAAATATCGACTCCAGAGGAACACGTTCGAAACGCTCCCCCAGTGATAAATTTCCCCGGCCCATAACGGCGAACGCAAACAGTCTGCTTGTGTGGCGCCCCACGATTCCAGCGGCATCATGCAGACAAAGGCCAACACGAACAGAGATCCGTTGAGCAGTTCGAGCCACGGTTCTCTTGCCAGGATTCTACGACCGGTGTACGGGGAACGGCCAACAAGAGAAGCCGTCCCAACAACAGGCAGGCAGTGGTACCATCGATCAGGTGGATAGATGCCGGGACGCTTCTCGGTCGCAAAAACAGCTTTCCAGGCGGGAATAACATCAAAATGCAGTGGAAGACGCAGGATTGCACGATTGAGAAAACGCCCGGCGAATAACCCGAGCAGAAAAAGCCCCAGGCAGAGACCAGCATAAACTGTTGGATCAGCAATCATCGATTTCTCCAGTCGGACGTGGCAAGTTGCGGGAGAATGTTTTCGACGATCTGTTCGGGCGTTGCGTTGTTGGTGTCGATACGTATGTCGCTGAGGCTCCTGTAAATCGGCTCTCTCTGGTTAAGCAGGGTGGCGACTTCCTGTCGAAAATCAAGATTCGTCAGGGCAGGGCGGGTGGCAGTGGTTGCCTGGTCTTTCTGGATGCGTTTCAGTGTTGTTTCGACATCTGCCTGCAGCCAGATTGCAGGCCCTTTCTGTTGAATCAACAATTGTGTTTGAGGATTCAAGACAGCCCCGCCCCCGGTCGCGACAACCTGATTCTCTGTTTGATAAATGGTTTGCAACATTTTCGCTTCGACTTCCCGGAAGTATTTCTCACCCTGTTCGGCGAAAATTTCTGCAATGCTTTGTTGCGTCCGTTGTTCGATCTGTCGGTCGGTATCAATAAACGACATCCCTAGGCGCTCGGCCAGTAATGGCCCAACAGAGCTTTTCCCGCTTCCTCGAAATCCGATCAAAGTGATAATCATCAATGTTTGTCCGTAGACGCCATGGATTGCGTTGGTCGATCTTTTGGCAAATTGCGTGAACAAACTGCGTGGAGTGGTGCAGTCAGTGTTGATGCAATAAATTCATAGTTGATGCAGTGAGTACCGGGGCTGGATCCGATTCGCCTTTGTCTTTTTCGTCTTTTCAGGAATAGACAACAGGAGAGATTGCCTTTCTCAGCGTTTCTCTCATTTCTTCGGTTGGAGGATTCTGCCCGGTGAAACATTCGAACTGCGCAGCGGCCTGTTGCACGAACATTTCCAGACCGCTGACGACATGACATCCCTTTTCCCGGGCCTGTTTGAGCAACAAGGTATTTTCGGGATTGTAGATGGTATCGAAAACCAATGCGCGATCCGAGAGCCAGTTTTGATCAAAAGGTGTTTCATCCACATTGGGAAACATTCCTACGGGTGTGCAGTTGATAAGAACTTCGGGGCTTTGGGCGCCGCGGTTCTCCCAACTGCAGTGGTGGCACCCCAGATGTTCGGCAAGTTCCCTGGTGCGCGCCTTGGTGCGTCCCGCTATTGTCAACATACCGCCTGCCCGAACAACTCCCAGTCCGATCGCGCGGGCGACACCTCCCGCGCCGAGAATGAGGACTTTCCGATCCTTCATGGTCGCCCCGGGCCAGCCCGCTTTTTGCATGCCCATTCGCAATGTCGTCAACGCAGCTTCATAATCGGTATTGGCTGCAAACCAGATGCCTCGATGATTGCGGTAAAGTGTATTGGCCGCTCCAATCTGTTCGACCGATTCATCAACATGGTCGGCATATTTGATTGCCCGTTCCTTGTGGGGGATGGTGACACTGTAACCCCCGATACTCAGTCGGCGTAACGCCCGGATCGATTCATCAAAGTGCTGTTCTGAAATACGAAAGGGAAGATAGACAGCATTGATATTTTCCTTGCGGAAGGCGGCGTTATGAACTTGTGGGCTGTAACTGTGGCGGATCGGGTCTCCCAGTACGCCGAAGACGGCGGTGTTCTGGTCGATCTGGTGGTAATGGTACAGATCGACCATTTCGCGAAATGATAGCTGGCCCGGTGCGAGTTCTCGTTCCGAGCTGAAGCTGGCATAACTGAAAGGTGAACCATATTTACCACACAAGACCCGTGTGAACAGGCCGAATTCTCCCATGCAGAAACCGACCGTCGGAATGTCTGCACCAGAAACCAGTTCCAGCATTCGAACTCCATCGGATGGGCTGTTCGCCATGGTGACGATTTTAATGATGTCGGCATCCTGCTTTTTAAGCTGATTGTAGATGCGTTCCAGATTTTCCGGTGTTTCATCGAAATTATGATAACTGATGATGCGGCGGGTTTTTCCATAACGGGGAATTTCGGCGGCGACATCGACTTCCAGATCGACGAACTCGACACCATCTGCAATGGCGGATCGCAACAGCGTCTTTCGTTCTTCCTCGGTTCCCCGCCATTTTCCTCGGTCTTCCGCGCGCCGGCAGGTGATGACGGTGGGGGTAGGGCGATCTTCCAAAAGCATGGAGATATCCGTGACGCGCTTCAACCAATCCAGTCTCAACTCAACCAGTTGGGCACCGGCTTTTTTCAAAGCGGTATGTTCTGCCCGCATGACCTTCATTCGAGAACGACCAATACTGACACAAATCATTAAAACAACCTGTTTTTTCTCTAGTTTATCTCTAATTACCATGTAGACCGGAAAACAACGCCTCTGCGGGACTCTCCGGGTTTGATACATGATAGTCCATGCAATTCCGCTACATGCCGTTCCGTCATGCCAAGGTTATCGAGGCGCCCTCAACCCGGAACCTGTCAGCGCAGTAGATTAACGAAATTATGCCAGAAGTTGTACTCCACTGATCAACCGATTGAAAGCGGAAAACAGATCGATCAATCGGCTTTGACGCATCGTTTTTCCGCCCACTGACGAAGTTGCGCCACTTTTTCCCGGCTCAAAATGGCCAGCGGACGGGATTTCCTCATTTCCGCCTCGATATGCCCATCGTTCAAAGAAGTTTCTGACTGGTATGCGGTGAAAAGAGCAGAGATCACCGCCTGTTCCAGTTCTGAACCGCTGAAATCCCTGCTCAATTTAGCCAATCGTGGCAAATCGAATTGATCAGGTTTCAGTTTTCTGCGAGATAGATGGATACTCAAAATTTGCTCGCGAGCCTGTTCGTCAGGTAAATCGACGAAAAACACTTCATCGAATCGTCCCTTTCGCATCAATTCCGGGGGCAGGGTGGAAACATCGTTGGCTGTTGCAACAATAAAAATGGGGTGGCGGTGATCCTGCATCCATGAAAGCAATGTTCCGAACATTCGCCTGGAAAGACCGCCGTCTGATGAAGATGCCCCCGCAGAGGCGAAGGCTTTTTCGATTTCGTCGATCCACAGTATGGCGGGGGCCATCGATTCGGCTTGCCGTAATGCCTGACGCAACTGACTTTCCGATTCCCCAATAAATTTCTGATACAGCACGCCGGGGTCAAGTCTCAACAGGGGCATCCCCCAGTCGGCTGCGACAACTTTTGCACATAAACTTTTGCCGCAGCCAGGAACGCCCAACATTAAAACACCGCGAGGAGGTTCCAGACCGAATTCTCTGGCCTTTCGGGTGAACCCGCCCCGCCGTTGTTTGAGCCAGGATTTCAGATTCGTCAATCCGCCGATATCCTCGGATGAAAAATCTGCCGCAATCGATTCCAGACAACCGGCATTGCTGAGTAATTGCCGCTTCCCCTCGATAATCTTGGGCAAATCGGCTGCCGACAGATTGTAGTCGTCATAAATGGCCGAGGCCACCACTCGGGCGGCTTCTGCGCAGCTAAGTCCGCGCAGGCTCTGTACCAGTTGATCCATCTCTTTATGTTTGAGGTTCGCATTGATTTCCACATAACTTTCCTGTCTGATGCGCTGATAGGTCTCCCGAACAACCTGTTCAAGTTCCTCAGCATCGGGCCAGCCTAATTCGTAGCGCACGGTGAACCGGCTGATTTCGTCCGGGAGCGTGGTCGAATCGACCAGTATCAACGTCATTTTATTCTGTTCGCAGATACCGAGCAGGTCTCTCATCAGTCGATGAACATGGGCATCCTTGCAATGTGGAGCCAGATCTTTGAATACGTAAATGCCTTTCTCTGGCTCTTTCAACAACAGCTTCAGTACATCGATTGCCGTTGATGTCCTTAAAACTATTTCGGGATTCTGTGAAGGACTGCTTCGATTTTCATATTGTGGCCTTCTGGATAATCCCTCTGTCAACGACCAATGAAAAACCGGTCGAGTTACCAGTTCAGAGACTTTTTGCACCAACTCAAGTGCCCGTTGTTCGTCGGATGTTTCAATTGAAATAAGTGGATTTCCCGCTTGAATCATCAATTTCAGTTTTTCTGCCATTGGATTCCCCTATTCTGAAACTTCAACTCCCGTGTTTTTTGGGCATGCGATTGTAACTACTGCCTCGGGAAAGTGGCCAAGTACGCTCTGCTTCAAGGTTTCGGCCTGACCGGAATCTTCACATAAACCGAAGATGGTCGGTCCCCATGAAGATTGGGCAATCCCCTGCAGACCGTCTTCACTGAGTACGTCAAAAACTTTCTTACCGAATTTCGTCGAAAAAACATCACCTTGAATCGGGGCGAACGATTCTCCCACGATCAGGCCGTACTCCCGTATTGCTGAGGACAATGTGTTGAAGCAGTCCGGCTTTGATTGCATGATGGTCAGTAATTGCTGTAATTGGTCAATCTTTTCAGGGTTCAGCCCGGGAAGATGCTGGAACGCTTTGATTTCTTCTTCCCCCGAAATCCCTTTCACTTCTGGCGGCCTGACAAGCAGAAATCTCCAGTGCTCCGGCAGGGAAGCGCGAAACCGGCATTCCCCGATTTCTTCTCCCGGTGCAATACCTCGATCGATCAGCATGCCCCCCATGTCAAACCCGTACGTTCCAATACAGGAGCGTTGGGAGCGTTTGAGAATTCGGGCGATTTGTCGGGTGATCAATTCCGGTTGGTTGAACAATGACCACAACTTCCCGATCGCCAACGCAAGCTGCGTGCCAGCCCCGAACCCGCAATGAAGAGGAATGGTACTTTCAACCCGGATTTCCAAAAATCGCCTTTCGCCTTGATGGCTGACAGTTCGATCCAGTTTCGTCAAAATGTTTTCGATACGAGGGTAAAATTCCGTCGGAGCATGTATCTGGTTCCCGGATGTCGGAGTTATCGCCGCAGAAATTACGAAACCGGGGGAATCGATCATGAAGCCGATTCCCTGGTGCCGGTAACCGCCCGGTCTGTTGTCGGAGAACAATCCGCAATGCAGACGACTGCCGGTGCGGAGGGTGAAGGAGGATGCCATGCGGTTCACGATTCGTCCTCACGACAAGCCGAAATGAAATTCGCGAGTAACCCAAAAGCCTCGCATTCCCGGTCACCGCCGGTTTTTTCGACAATGATCCGGAACCGCTCCAATTCCTGCTGAAGAAAATCGTTATCCAGCAGATGCAATCGTGTGGCCAAAATCGCTGTCTCGATAATCGCATTTTGGGCACGATTGAAACCGAGAAAGCACCCTCTTCCGCCCTGGTGCAGCACTTCCGCTTCGAGTTCTGCTCTTGTCGAGTCGGTATTGCAGGAAACAATTCGGAATTCGTGCCACTGACAGGCATTGCTGATGATCTTTCCCTTGATGGTTTTTGCAGGTGTCAGTGGCAGTTCTTCTTCGGTCAGTTGTTTGGTGATTGCTCGGGCAAAAAGCAGAACGTCATCGCTGAGATGAAAAACGCCCTGTTTTGTCGCGATCAGGTTTCGACAGGTTTGTGAATCCTGAAATGGGCGGAAAAGAAATCTCCTGATTTCATTTTTATGCCCCAATTCTTCATGCCCCAATTCAACATGCCCCAGTTCGACAATCGGCCCCATCGGAGCGATATTGATACTTCCATCGCGGTTCAGGGTTGTGACAATTCCCTCCAATATAAACGGCAACGAAATCTCTCCTGTAAAAGACAACCGTTTGATTTCCTGGCTGGATCGATCATAATCAATTTCCAGACAGATTGTGAGCAAACAAAGGGCTATCAGTTGTGAAAACCTGTTCTGGCATGTTATGTTCAAAATCGTAACGCAATTACTTATCCATGTTGCCAGGCTGTTTACGGCAGCGGGCGGCAAGGCCAATTCAACCTGTATGCCAAGGAACTTCCATCATGTATCGGTCTTTTTGCTTCTGGGCAATGACGGCAGCCCTGTTTGTCTCGGGGCACCTGTTTGTTGCGGGTAGTCCGTCTCATTCCGTGATCGCAGGGGAGAAATTGAATTCTCCACCTCCGGGGTTCACCGCTTTATTCAACGGGAAAAATCTGGATGGATGGAAGGGGCTGGTGGGAAACCCGAAAACGCGGGCAAAAATGTCGGCCGAGGAACTGGCCAGGGCCCAGAAAGAAGCCGACGCCAACATGCGTCAGCACTGGAAAGTTGTGGATGGCGTTCTGGTCTTTGATGGCAAGGGAAAAAACCTCTGCACCAAAAAAATGTACGGGAACTTCGAATTGTATGTCGATTGGAAAATAAAACCGAGGGGAGACAGTGGCATCTATCTTCGCGGTTCTCCCCAGGTGCAAATTTGGGATCCCTCCCTGAATAAACAGAATGCTGTTGGATCGGGCGGTTTATACAATAACAAGAAGAATCCAAACAAGCCGCTTGTCCTGGCAGACAACCCTGTTGGGCAGTGGAATACTTTTTACATCAAAATGGTTGGCGATCGCGTCACCGTCAAGCTGAATGGGAAACTCGTTGTTGATAACACGGTTTTCGAAAACTACTGGGAACGCGACAAGCCGATCTATCCCAAAGAATCGATTGAATTGCAAAACCACGGAAACACTCTTTATTTTCGCAATATTTACGTAAAAGAGCTTCCGTAATTTTCCCTGTTTGATATGGATGCGTTCTCGATGCTTGAAATTCTCCTCCCTGATGACCGAACCTCTTTTGAAGCGGGGGAAGTTATCGAGGTGACCGCCTCGTGGTCACTGGAAACGCCTGCTGATGTGGTTGAGTTGCGTTTGCTTTGGAACACGGTTGGTAAGGGAGATCGAAATTTGAGTGTCGAGAAATTCTGGAAGTACGAGCAACCGCTCAATCGCGACAGAGTCACGGAAACGATTCAACTGCCTGCGGCTCCCTACAGCTTTTCAGGAAAGCTCGTTTCGCTTGTTTGGGCTTTTGAGTTGATTGCTTTACCCGGGGGGAATTCCACACGCCGGGAAATCGTTCTCTCACCCGATGCCCAGGAGATTCTTTTAACCAGTCAATCCGGTGATGATGAGTGATGGTGAGTATCGAACCATGCCCCGGTTTCTGTCCGGCCCGTCATAATCCGTTTGCCAGCGAACATTTGCGGAAAATTCGATATCGTTTTTTGAATCACTCCCTGACTTCTCTCCTGAACCGCTTCGAAATTCTCAACCGTCGGGCGGCAATTGTCGGCCCACAGGGACATGGGAAAACAACGTTGCAGAAGGAACTCGCCGATGCGATCACATCTGCCACATCTGTGCGGACTTATTGGGTCAAACTGCGAGAGGGGGATCGAAAAATCCCCCGCACTGTTCTGGACGAATTATTCTCACAGGCTGGAGAGTTCGATCTGATTTGTGTTGATGGGGCAGAGCAGCTTTCCTGGTGGAATTGGAAGAAGTTTCTGCGACAGTTGGGAAAAGAGCAGGGCTGTCTGATTACCTCCCATCGTGCGGGGTTATTGCCGACATTGACACAATGCACGACCTCCCTGTCACTTTTGTCGGATCTTGTTACCGAGTTGGCCTCCGCGCCCGATGCTGCCCAACAAAAGGAGCTGGAAGCGATCTACAACAGGCATCGTGGAGATATCAGACAGTCGATTCGGGAACTGTACGACAGATGCAGTGACGGCTTGTGGAATGTTTCCCGGACGGACGTTACCATGTAAATCGCGGCGCAAAACGTGAATCTCCCTGCGAAACCTTCTCCGGCCAGATGTTTCCGCACGGCCTGTTCGTTATGCTTGTCGGCTTGTTGTTCGGCTGGCGGTATCTCCATCCTGTAGTTAATGACGAAAAATCAGATGTTTGTAGATGAAATCAAATTGCATTGCAAAGGGGGCGATGGCGGTCATGGTTGCATGAGTTTTCGCCGGGAAGCCCACGTGCCAAGGGGAGGCCCCGATGGTGGCGATGGCGGTGATGGCGGCAGTGTCATCGTTGTTGCCTCAACGGATGTCGGCAGTTTGGGGCATCTGGCAGGTCATAAGCATTGGAATGCTGAACGGGGTGGACATGGGGAAGGTTCGCTTCGCCGTGGCCGTAACGGAAAGGATGCGGTCATTC
>JALWSL010000069.1 GCA_027080405.1 Planctomycetaceae bacterium | reverse complement strand
CTGGTGAAGGTTGAGCAACTGTCCCGGCTTCTTGGCGAGACCCCGTCATCTTTTTTGATGATTGCTGTTTCAGTTTTGATGAAGCTTTTTTTCTTACCGACTCGACCCCGGAGGCTTTTGTCTGCGAAGCTGTTTTTTTCTTTCTGCTCTTTGAAGAAGCAGGAAGGCCACTTTCGGGCTGTTCCTTGCCGATCATTGTCAGGAAATCGCCAAACTCTGTTTCAGAAGTGGCAATTGGTGCCGACGAATCGCCTCCCGCATTCCCCCGCCTGTTTCCATCGGGCGAATTGTCCGCATCCCAATTGTCGGAATGTTGTTCGAGCCAACTCTCGTCTGCGTTTTCTGCAATCCATTTTTTCAGAACCTGAGCCACTTCCCCGGCGGTCTGATAGCGATCCTCCGCTTTCTTCTGCATCATTTTATCAATGATTTTCAGCAGGGACTCCGGAATATCACTACGATATTTGGTGAGTGGCGGCGGTTGCTGTGTCTGATGGGCCATGAGACGCTGAGCCAGACTGCCCTGTTCAAAAGGGACATGTCGGGACAGAAGGAAGTACATCGTACATCCGAGGCTGTAGATGTCTGAACGGGCATCGACCTCATGAGAACTGATGGCCTGTTCGGGGGAAAGGAAGTCCGCCGTGCCCAGCACTTTTTCATCATGTTGAATCGTGAGTGAGTCTTCGTCGCCCTCATTGAAAAAGCGGGCCAGGCCCATATCCAGAATTTTGACCGTTCCCTTTTTGTCGAGCAGCAGATTTCCCGGCTTGATGTCTCGATGAACCAATCCCGATTCGTGTGCATGTTGCAGACCAACTGCGGTTTGCCGGATGTACTCGGCTGCATCCAGAGGATACAGCGGCCCATTCTGGATCACTGCTTCGTGCAGGTCTTTTCCTTCGACATATTCCATCACCAGGAAATGGACTTCAGCTTTCCCATCGCTGAAATGGTCGACATCGTAAGCGCGTACAATGTGGGGATTATCCAAAGCGGCTGCTGCCTGGGCCTCAAGATGAAAACGCCCCAGATACGAGGAGTCGTCAACACGACTGGCTGGGAGAACCTTGATGGCACACCGCCGTTTCATGACGGAGTGTTCCGCCAGATAGACCGAACTCATCCCGCCACGACCAAGCAGTTTGAGCAACTTGTATTTGCCGAGAAAAAACCCCTTATGTTTCCCGGCGACCAGCTTTTCCGCCTGCCAACTGGTCAGGTCTTCGGAGGCGATCAACCCCCTGGCCAAAGCCAATTTGTCCAGTTCCCCCTGATATTCCTGCTCGATTTCTGCAACACGTTCGCGCAAACGGGATTCGGTGATGAGCCCGCTTTTTTTTACCACTTCGATAAAAGTATCGGTCGTTGCAGATCGCATCAAATAACCAGCTTCGATCAATCAGGCCATTCCGCCAGAATGATGCTGTACGAAAGGAAAAAATGAATTAACAGATGACATAAATTCCAGGCAGAGGAGATATCAATTGAACTTTCGTTCTGCTTATAATAAGCATAAATTGAATCAGACAGGTGATGCAAATCATTTGAGGACAATTTTTATCACGAAATCGAATTTCGTCTTCCCGCAAAGTAGCTACAATGCCTCCAATCTCACCCGAATACAATCACCAGACTCATTCCGGACGGCATGTCCTGGGCATTTTTGTCAAAGAACCGGAAGCCGGAAAAGTCAAAACTCGACTGGGCAGTGAGATCGGCTACGAAAATTCAGCTCGGCTGTATGAAGCATTTGTTCAAGACTTGCTGACCAGATTCCAGTCACTGCCTGACAGGTTGATTCTGGGATATAGTCCGAACAGTTCCGAGGCAACAAACTGGGCGAATTCCCTTTGTCAAACTACGCTGCCCGGTTACAGTGAGGATGATACAACAATCAGGGAATTATGGCCCCAACCGGAGGGAAAGTTGGGAGAGAGAATAATCGCCTACTTCGAACACGCTTTCCGATCACCGGAGACTGAATCAGTCGTATTGATTGGCTCGGACAGTCCGACCGTGCC
Organism: Planctomycetaceae bacterium; assembly: GCA_027080405.1. GTDB lineage: Bacteria > Planctomycetota > Planctomycetia > Planctomycetales > Planctomycetaceae > Rubinisphaera. Next base: position 161 of record JALWSL010000069.1, on the reverse strand, counting down.
CGGCGAATATGTCGAACAGGCGTTTGAGTGGCTGTATCAGAGAGAGTGTGTTATCGGCCCCAGCGCCGATGGTGGCTACTACCTGATCGGTTTGCGGAGTCTCCATCGTGATCTGTTCCAGCAGATTTCCTGGAGTGGTGCGAATGTTTTGACACAAACGG
>JALWSL010000068.1 GCA_027080405.1 Planctomycetaceae bacterium | reverse complement strand
ACTGTTCTGGAAGTTGGTGTCGATGTGCCCAACGCGACATTGATGGTGATTCTCGATGCCCATCAGTTCGGACTGTCCCAACTGCATCAATTACGGGGGAGAATTGGACGGGGAGCGTTTCAGGGATACTGCTTTCTGTTTTCCGATACACAAAATGAAACGTCGATCGAGCGACTGGCCGCGATGGAGAGAACGGCAAACGGTTTCGAAATTGCCGAAGCCGACTTCGAATTGCGCGGCCCCGGAAATGTTCTCGGAACCAGGCAATCAGGATCCATGCCGTTCCGACTGACCAATTTCAAACGGGACGAAAAAATCCTGACCGAAACCCGACTCGCTGCCCAAAGAATGGTCGATGCCGGAACGATCGACCAACCCGAATTCGCTGCGTTGAAAAACAGGGTTTTCAAACGATTCGGCGAACAACTCGATCTGCCTCGTACGGGATAATCGACAGAACTGCAACACGATTCCGAAATTTACCGGGGCCAATAACCGCTAAAGACTTCGGTAGCCGGGCCGGTCATAAAGACTTCATCTGTCTGCGGTGACCATTCCAGGTGCAAATCCCCACCAGGCAAGTGGGCCAACACGTTTCGCTCGGTCCGTCCGGTCAGGACTCCTGCAACCGCGACAGCACACGCTCCGGTTCCGCAAGCCATGGTTTCCCCTGAACCTCTTTCCCAAACTCTCATGATAAATTCATTGGGTGAAAGAACCTGAATGAATTCCGCATTGACCCGATTCGGAAATGCAGAATGTGCCTCGACCTCCGGGCCAACACGGTGCACCCATTCGTCATTCACTTCATCTACATAGGTAATGCAATGCGGGTTCCCCATTGAAATACAGGTCACTTCCAGCGTTCTATCTCCCAAAGGCAACTCCGCATTCAAGGGGGGATCTCCTTCCAGTGTCGTCGGAATCTGTTCCGATTTCAGGATGGGACGTCCCATGTTGACGCGAACCTGTTCCACTTTCCCATTTTCAGGAAACAGTGTTAATGCAAGCACTCCAGCTCCGGTTTCGATCGTCATTTCTTCCTTGACCGCGATCCCATGGTCATAAACATATTTCGCGACGCAACGGATCCCGTTGCCACACATTTCGGATTCACTTCCGTCCGCGTTGAACATTCGCATTCGCGCATCAGCGACATCCGAAGGCTCAATCAAAATCAAACCATCGCTTCCGACCCCGGTATGACGATCACTGATCGCAACCGCCAGCTCGGTCACATCTTCGGGGACGGTCTCCTCAAACAGATTCACGTAAACGTAGTCATTTCCCGCACCGTGCATTTTTGTGAATTTCATCTGATCTATTCCTGCTGATTCAATCTTGCGAATTCCGATTCCACAGTCCGGCCCGCAAATCACGCTGCCAATCACTCCTGTTTCCGATCGGTAGCTTTATTTCCGAAAGGTAGCTTCACTTCCGGACGGTGGCATCTGCAATCATTATTTTTGGGGGACAAAAAGGATGCACATCGGACGGGCCACCTTCAAAATGTGACCGGTTGGCTTCAGGGCTCCTGTTTTCTGATCCACATAAAACGAGACAACGGAATTCGAATTCATGTTCGCGGCCAGGTAAATGGAACCGGTCGGATCAATACCAACAAATCGGGGATGATCCCCCTGTGTCGGCTCGTATTCAACAACACTCAGTTTTCCATTGTCTTGGTCAATCCCGCATACCACGGTGCTGTTGTGGCCACGATTTGAACCGTACAGGAACTTTCCATTCGGGTGAATCGCAATCTCTGCCGTGTAACTCGTTTTTTTGTACGATTCGGGAAGGGTGCTGATTGTCTGAATCTCCTGCAGTTGACCACAACGGGCATCGAAATCGAGCAGGACCAGCGTGTTGTCGAGTTCATTGATGCAGTACAGCCATTTCCCGTTTGGATGAAAACTGACATGTCTCGGCCCGGCACCGGGAGCGGCGTGCCATCGCGAACATTTCGAAAGCTCACCCTTCGGGGAAATGCCAAACACCTCGACATGATCGTTCCCCAAATCTGCAACACAAACATATTGACCATCTTGATGGATCGCGACGCCATGCGGATGAGGACGTGTTTGCCGTTTCGTCGCCCCGGCTCCTTCATGCCTGATTCTCGAAACCTTCTGCATCAATTTGCCTTTTCCGTTCAGAGGGATCGCAGAAGTCCCCTGCCCGCCATAATGACACGTGAGCACGACGTTCCCTACAGGGGAAACCTCGATATGCGTCACACCATTATCTTCGGTCGGAGCAATACAGAAGCGTTTCAGACTGCCACTTTTTCGATCCAGATGATAGGCGCGAACAAAACCGTTCGGTGAACCCTTCGCCACTTTTTCGGATGTTCCCGCATAAAGGATTGGCAAGGTCGGGTGCATCGCCATAAAACCGGTATGCACATCGTCGGCTGCCACTTCCAGTTCACCGAACTTTCCCGATTCCAACTCGAGAGAACAACGATAGATCACCGCCGGTTTGGCCGGACTGGCGATGTAAATCCATTGCTGCGTCGCGCAAACCGCTCGACCGCTCAGCAGTGTCAAACCAATGACCAAACAGCTGGAGATGATATTTTTCATCGATATTGTCCTCATAAAGGTTGTCCTCACAAAGAATCCAGAAAGAAACAGGCAAACCGAAACCGCGAACAATGCCATTCTGCGTTGGGAATATCGAAAAAGCAAACCTTACGACTGCGAAAGTTCCCTCGAACGATTGGCCGCTGTTTGAACCGCATCGATAACGGCTGCCCGCAAACCGCCCCGTTCCAGTGCAGCAATCGCCGCGATTGTCGTTCCCGCCGGAGAGGCAACTGCGTCTTTCAGGCTACCGGGATGCTCTCCCGTTTCCAGAACCATTTTCGCTGCCCCCAGGACAGTCTGTGCAGCCAATTCCGTGGCGACAGCACGTGGCAAGCCCTCCTTCACGCCCCCATCGCTCAAGGCCTCTATCACCTGAAAAATATAAGCCGGCCCAGACCCTGATAACCCGGTAACGGCGTCGAGTAATGACTCTTCCACCTCGTGACAGACTCCGACGGTCTTCATCAGCTGAAGGACATAATCCCGTTTCTGTTTTGTCACCGCAGTTGCACAGGACATGCCAGCCGCCCCCGCACCGACCAGAGCAGGAGTGTTGGGCATGATACGAATCACCTGTTGATGCTGTCGCAACAAACATTCAAGCTGCGATAGTGTCACCCCCGCTGCAATTGAGACAACAAGCTGATCTTCACTCAATCCACTCGCCAAATCCGCAGCCACATCCGGGAGCACCTGCGGTTTGACTGCGAGAAAAATAATCGATGAGCGCTGCAGCAACTGGGCATGAGATTCCAGAATCGTCCCCCCTGTCTGCTGCTGAAAAGTGTCCCTTGCCTGTTCTGAAATATCAAACGCAAACAACTGATCTGCCTGAATTGCGTTCTGGCTGACGAAGCCTTTTGCGAGAGCACTGGCCATGCGGCCCGCTCCGACGAACCCGATTGTTTCACTCGATTGCTGATTCATTTTGCTCTTTCGTCGCTGTCTTCACACCAGAGTCGGGTTGCCGGGACGGTCGCCGTTTCCGTCACCAGACGGGAACTTCACCGTGAAGCCCGCCCATCTTCCAGATTCTGAAAATACGGCACCGCCTGTTTTGCCCTTGTAGTCAGACCAGAGATTGCATCATCTGATGAAGATACAAAAGATGTGCCGTCCCTTCTCTACTTCCCCCCTACTCTAATAAATCGGCTGATCAGTTGCCAGAAGATGGGCCACGTGGGCAGCCCCGAATAATGGAGCTTTTTTCGTTTTAATGACGTACACCGGCATATTATCAACCACCGAACTGAGCCGCCCTTTTTGACTGAAAGCGTTTCGAAAAGTATCGCCATCGAGCAGCGGCAATATTTTGGGAGCAATCCCTCCGCCAATGTATATCCCCCCCACAGACATCAGTTTGAGGGCCAGATTTCCCGCTTCGGCTCCGTACAAAGCAACGAACATCTGCATCGTTTTCATACAGGCCGGGCAACTTTTTTCCAGCGCAGCCGAGGTGATGACGGCGGCATCGTCTTCGTGTGTCATCCGATTCAGCACCTCCGCAGTGGGCCTTTCCCGATAGGTATTGACCAGAAACTCGAATATATTTTCGATCCCCGGCCCCGAAAGCACCCGCTCCCAGGAAACGTGCTGATATTTGTTACGTAAAAAACCGAGCAGTGCATCCTCCTCATAAGATTGGGGCGAAAAGTCCGCATGACCTCCTTCGCTGGCGAAAGGATGATACCACTTCCCGTACCAGACCCCTGCTTCGCCCAATCCGGTCCCGGCTGCGATCACACCTCGATTGCCCGCAACAGTTATACCCTCGTCGATACAATGAAGATCGCTCTCCGTCAGATCGTCCAACGACCAGGCCATCGCTTCAAGGTCGTTGATGATTCGCGTTCGCGGACTGCCGACCAACTCGGCGAGTTCTGCCTGATCCACCTGCCAGGGTAAATTGATTGTTTCACAACGTCCTTCATGCACCGGCCCGGCAACGCCAAAACAGGCTGCATCGACTGAAAACTCGTAGTCGGCCAGATATTCCGCCAAAATCTCTTTCAGGCAGGAATAATCCTTCGAACTGTAAGTTCGTTCGTGCAATGGAGCGCAGGGGGAGTGAGATTCGAAAAATGCAATCGTTGTTTTCGTTCCACCAATATCACCAGCCAGTAGCATTACCGTTCCTGTTCTGTTTCGTCTGTTTGAATTGTCTCTACACGGGAACCTCGGAACCTCTGCTGATCCGGAAGAGATACAGGCTCCCTGTGACCTGATCCATACACGGCATCCTGTATAATATATGCTGTAACAGAGGTGCTGGAAATGCGGCAGAGGAAATGCCCGTTCAACGATCAGAAAGTTTCGCTTGCCGGTTAACAGTTTTTTCGACTGACAAGTTTCTCAGCCGCTTCATTGATTTTGTCCATTTCTTTCTGAAGACCATTTTTAGCTTCCTCGAGGGAAGCGGAATCCAGCTTGGCAGCAACGTGGTAGGGAGCTGCCAACAAAAGATAGACCTTTGAAAATGGTTTGGGAATCACCAATTCGGTCCAACTCCCCTTGATTTTCCAGCAACGGGAACACGAAAACGCCGTTGGGATAATGGCGCAACCGCTACGCGAAGCAAGATAGGTGACACCAACTGACATCTCCCGACGAGGACCACGGGGACCATCGGGGGTAATGACGAGATGACTGTTTTCAGCCGTCTTGATCAATTCACGAATCGCCCCTGCGGTAACACGATTGGTTGATCCACGAACGGTAGACATTCCCACAAGCCGCAACACATGTGCCACCATCGAACCATCAGTATGCTGACTTGTCAATGCGACCGAGCGACGATGCTTTCCACCAAAAGTCGGAATAAGCATCGAATCATGCCAGACGCTGTAGATAAAACTTTCTTTTGTCTGCGGCGAATAGGGATTGGTTCCCGGAACGGTTTCGTGTATTTCCTTACGCAATGTACGAAACAGAAGCCACATTGCGACGGTGAAGCCGACGGCTTGAAGCTTGATCAAAAATGGGCTATTCAGTTTCAAACTGTTCTTTCGTTAATGCAAAAATCCTGTTGAGGTAACCGGGAGTATAACACGATGCGAAACGGCGTCCATAACAGGACGGTCATGATGGGACTTTTCAGGAAGGCGTCGTTCCAATCATACTCTCTCCCTGTAACAGAGATTCCGCCAATGTCCGATGCCTGATGACGCCAACCAATTGACCATTTTCATAGACTGCGCCCAACTCCGCATTCTGCTCCTGCAAATGGTACAGGGCTTCCAGGCGGGAAGAATCACTCGAAATGACCGGCGGAATCCTTTTCAACTGATGCAGTGGAGATTTGGACAACAGCAAATCAATGACCCGGTAGTAGCTGATAGATGGCATTTCTTCCTTCCCCTCTCCCACAATAATTTCGATCAGGCCGAATGATTGGGCACAATCCAGCAGCTTCGCCCGGGAAGGAGTCTGCTCGAAGCTGATCGCCACCTCTTTCGGAGTGACCATCGATCCCAGGGGCCAGTTCGCGTTTTGGAAGACTCCCTGAATCAAATCGTGCTGTGCCGACGTCAGCACTCCTTCATCATGACCGCGTCCAATCACGTTGGCCAGGGGACGCCTGCCCAGAATTTTCATCACTGGCTGCTGGGAAGTTCCCCCCATTTTTTGAAGCAGATTTGTCAGCAACATCAGAGGCCAACTGAATGGGAGCAGCAACCAGTGAATAAAACGGAAATAGAGGAAATACCGTTTGAGAAGAATCAAAGGGGCGCGATAATGGAGTGTTTTCGGAAGCAACTCGCCAAAAATGAAGATCACCGGAGAAATACAGATCGTCACCCCGACTTCCGCGACTTCTGTCAGTTCTCCCATAACGAGAATGCTCGCGTAACCGATCGCAAAGGTGGTGATATAATTGGCAAGATTATTTCCGATGAGAATCGTCGCAACGAACCGGGAAGGTTCACGCACGTAATCCAGTATCTTCTGTGAAAGCAGATCGCCTGTTTGTGCATCGATACTGAGCCGTAATTTGCTGGCACGATAAAAAGCCGTCTCGATCCCGCTGAAAAATGCGGACAGTCGAACACCAAGAAGGAACAGAAGCAGAACGCCGAGAAATTCAATCATGTTTCCTCCCCGCCTGCCCTTCATTCTGGTCAACAGGCTCGGCAAGAACACGAATGCGGCTTCGATCCTTTACTTCTATCACACGGAATTTCCACCCCATCCAGACGCACTCGTCCCCGACTTGGGGAAACTCTTTCAATTTTTTATGCAACAGTCCAGCCAGAGTAACACTCTGTTCCCGCTCAGGATCGAAGTCGATTCCCAGATGCTGCGACAGATATCTCAAGGTCGTCAATCCATCGAGATGAAAAACATTCTTATCGACCTCCAGAACCGCTTCCCGATTCAATATTCTTCTCGCTCGTGAAGGAGAGGAAGAGAAAATGCTGTCGAGCAGATCCTGTTGCGTCAGCGTGCCGACAGTCTGACCGTATTCATCGACAATGACTGCAACATGGCACATCTGCGAACGCATCGTATCCAGAGCAACTGCAGCATGGGCACACCAGGGTAAATAGACCACCGATTCCCGAAAGGATTCCAACCCCTGTTTCGCGTCATAGATCGTGTCGATCAACCAGAATACGCCATTGACCTGATCGGTCCCCTGCTCGACGATCGCAACAAACCCTCCTGCGGGCATTTTTTGCCCCAAATCCTGCCAGCTGACCGGGGGCGAAACGGTGATGTAAGTCCCCCGTGGCCGCATAATTTCTTCAACCACAATTTCGGAAAGATCGAGAATATGATGCAGAATATTCCGCTCTTGAGCGATCATTTCACTCGATTGCGAGGAGAGATCGACGGCCTTTTCCAGGTCATCGGCATCCAGAACCGTCTCCTCTTTCAGATCGGCCCAAAATCCCCGCTGAAGGCCGAGTGTGATCATCTGCAAAACAGGAATGACACGATCCAACAAGCGAACCGAAAGAGAAAGAGGCCAAATGACCAACTCGGAAATTTGTCGAGGAAACGTGACCGCGAGACTTTTGGGGAGTACCTCGCCAAACAATATCAGGCTGACAACTCCGACAAAACTGATCCCCCACGCCACGCCTTGAAACCCGGCATTCATCAACCGACGGGCCAATACCACACTGATTGCGAAGTAGGAAAGATTGACAATCAGATTCCAGAACAGAATCGCCGTCAATAATCGCGTGGGCCGTGAGAGCAGGTGGAATATCTGCATCTCACCCCGGCTACCCGTGCGAAACCGATGCAAATCTTCACGGGAAAGAGAGAACAACGCCGTCTCACTACCGGAAAAGAAGCCGGAGACCGCCGTCAAAATCAGCATCAGACCGACTCCGGGCAACCAAAGCGAAACCGAATTGTATACCTCTTGAATCATGGATGATATTACTGGTGATCATATTACCTGTATCGAACGCTGGTGATATATTCTAGCAGATAAAACACCACAGGCATATCCGCTGCCCGGAACAGATTCAACGGGCGCATTAAACGGGGAGTCATTGTCAAATGGAATTGTGACAGAGCCCCCCGATCGCACGGTACATCTGATCGTGCGGGAATCACCTCGATTATCAAAGCTCTGCAAGATCCCGCACAAGATATGCCGGATCACGGGATCAGGAAAAACAGGCCGGTGTAGATTTCTGCAGTGATCAGACCAGCCCACGGATTGAGAGGGATCTGGTACACGTATTTCGGGGTACAGACATCGCCAGGGCGAAAGTGCCCCAGGGGATAGACACACTTGGAAACAGGTTGCATCGCCATCTGATAAGGCAAGCCGAGCAGTTGTATATTGAAGCGGGTAACAGAAACAATCGGCTGAATCAGCGGGCGACGCATGTGACCATAACGTTCCAGATTGGGATCTTCGAAGTAAAGTGGATAATGGTGCAAATTCGTCGCTTTCCAGGTGTAATCGAGATGAGCGAAGTTACGGGAAACAAATTGATCCGATTCCGGCAACGGCTCTATATTGGGGCATTGCACATCCGCGTTGGAAACGAGTCCCGGATGTGTGGTTCCGGGAAAGCAGAGGTGCCTGCCGGGATCTTCTTTGCGAAGTTTCTTGTCCGGTTCGTAATCGACAAAAGGCGCGATCGATTGAATCGACTTGATCTCTTCGTAATCACTTCCCAACCCTTGCGCCTTCAAGCTGTTTTCGATTTCTTCCGGAGTCATCGAGCGGAGACCGGGCGTGTTTTGCTTGAATCCCGGAAGTTGCAGATCGGGGGCAAAGGCGGTGTTCACA
>JALWSL010000067.1 GCA_027080405.1 Planctomycetaceae bacterium | reverse complement strand
ATGCCGACCCTGAAACTGCGAAATAGACCGGCAAGCAACTCCTCCGGCTTACTTGAAACCGACGGCTTCGAGTTTGGTGTTATTATCGTCCCACATGCCGCCGTTCTGTGAACCAATTGTTGCGACCGTCCCAGCCACAGCCAGCAGAATTGCAGCGAGCATAACCGCATATTCGACGGCTGTCGGGCCGCTATCGTCACTCAGAAAAGATCGTAACAACGGGATGAAAGAACGCACGGCAGACTCCAAGGCAATGGGGAGAGTTGATACCTAACGCTAACCCACGCCTGGAGATTGTCAAATTCAATCTGGTTGATTCACTTCAGAGAGTCCGGCAGGCTATCTTTGGTCAGAAAAGGCAGAATGACCCCGACAATCCTGATATTGTGTTTAATCGTCAAGCTCCGCCAATTTGGAAGCAACTTCTTCGACGTGTCCTTTTACGGAAACCTTGGGCCAAATAGCAGCCAGTTTGCCATTTTTATCGATCAGAAAAGTTGCCCGCTGGATGCCCATTCTTTTTTTGCCGTAATTGTTTTTCTCGACCCAGACACCATACTTCTCGGCAACCTGATGGTCTTCATCCGACAGGAGCGTGAAGGGGAGTTCATACTTGGCAATGAATTTTTCATGAGAGGCAACAGAGTCGGGACTGATGCCGAGCACGACCGTATCCGCCTTGTTGAATCGGGCGAGCTGATCACGAAAATCGCACGCCTCGGTTGTGCAACCGGGAGTATTATCACGCGGATAGAAGTAGAGGACAACATTCTTCTCGCCTTTGAACTGGCTGAGCCGAATTTTTTTTCCGTCGGGAACAGCCGGGAGATAGAAAGCGGGAGCTCTATCGCCAACTTTCAGGCTTACTTTTTCAGACATTGCATTACTCCACGTCTTGTGGTTAGGAGATGATGAGATATTGAAATTCGTCACATATGCTGCAAGCAGCAGTTGATGCGCCATGTTAATTGGTATTCTGCGAGTGAAAAACGCCGAATGACGTTCAACACCCATCCGGAAGTTTGATACCCGATTGTCCCATCTTAACCTTGTTGAGCAAATCCTCAACTGTTGAGCCATTCCCCAATTCATGCCGGGCATCCAATTCATACCAGACATCCGTCGCCTGGGATGTTTCGGTGCGGAATCTGTTTATGGCGGGAAACGCTTGCGGTTGACAATCCATTCAGCCTATTCGGTCAAGCCGCGGGTGCGCCGAATTCGTGGCCCACTCAGGAATTTTGCGAGAGCAGCCATAATTTCCAGGTCCGCTTGTCGTACCCGAAGTTGACTTTCGTCAAGGACTTCAGCGCCTCGAGCACTTCGGGATTTTGCTGGTTGACTCGAACTGTACGGACAGCTTTCACAGGGGGAGGGTTCGACTGGGTGGAAATATTTTCCGGGGGAATTTGCCCCGTGAGAAGACCGGCCATAATTTCCGGGGGAAGCTGGTATTGGCCACCCTGTGTAACATTTCCCCCTGGTCCCAGTGTGACCCCGACAGCGGGAAGATCAACCTGAACACGATATTTATGTGTTGTGACCAGTGCCTCGATCAGGAAAGGAATAGCCGATCTGTCTCCCAATTTCCCCAAGGCGGAAGCGGCACGTCGAACAACCACATTCTGTTTGTTGGCAAGATGTTGAACAAGAACCGAACTGGCCAGCTGCTTGCGTGTTTCGGGAATCGCCTGAATAGCTCTCGAACGAATTCCCGAATCGACATCGAACAATCCCTGCTTGATGAGCGAAGTGACCGAGGCAGGGGTATTGAAGCGGGTCAGAGTTTCAACATACAGCAACCTGACATCCCGGGAGGGGTGGTCAGCAAATACTTTTTCCAGGGCGGGAACCGCGGTTGGATCGGTGAGTGCACGAATCTTTTCCACCGCGATCTGTCGCTGTTTATCGGAACGTCCGGTGAGCCACTTCGACCAACCAGCCAATTTCGAGTGCCATCGGCGCTGTTCTTCCCGCTCGGCAGCCGATTTCTCGAGAAGCTCTTTTTCTTCAGGCGTGACATACTTTCGCTTGTAACGGACATAACCGCGCGAAAGCATGTATTCCTCCTGTGTGGTCCACTTCCCTTCGCGTTTGATGTGTCCGAGTGCTCGGTGCGCCTGTTCGTTTTGCGGGTCGAGTTCGAGAATCTGCATCAGAATTTTTTCTCGCTGAGGTTTCAACCGTTTTTCTTGACACCACTGCGATAATGACCAAAGCGAGGCGACATCCCGGGGAGTCAATCTCGCCTTTATCTCATACTCTTCATAAACCAGCGAACGCCGAGTAACGAACTCGACATCTTTTTCTGAAACGGACACCATGGCTCCGGAAACAGTCTGGATGTCCAAATGGCCGGAACGGGAGGACGTTGAAGAAACAATCTTTCCTCGCACTTCCCCCCCATATTTCAATCGGATCAAATCGGCAGACGACTCCGCGGCAAGACAGAACAGGAGCGCAACACCCGCCAGGGTTTGGCCTGTCAGTAGATGTGCCCGGAAACGATTCATGTGGTAAGACCCGGAAATTGAAAACCCTTCACGCAAGCCGGTTTAGCCGCCTTTAATGATGTCATGGTAAAACCAAATCAGTTCAGTCGGCAAGAACTTACTGGAAACTTTGCCAGAATCAATCCAGATTGTTCACATGAACACCAGCCAGCGAGATGTTCCTGGAAAAAAAAGTCCGCCTGAGTCTATTATGTCGGCAGAAATACCCGGATTCCTGTGATTTCAAGCAGACAGGTACTGGAATCGGGTGAAATCATATCGTTACACTCGAAAGCGGACGATGTTCAGATAGAGGATTCGTCCTGATTCGATCCTGTTTTCGCTTTGCGTGAAGGAAGGGACGATCTGGCGATGAGGAACCTTGTTGCTGGTGGCCAAGACAAATTGGAGCACAGCGACGATCAACAAATCCAATGCAACCATCTCTTTTGCAACCTGTTTGCAAGTTGGGCAATTTAATATGAGTCTTTGGAGTATTCGGATGAATGGGAAGAGAGCGGTTTTGACGGCAGCCGGGATTTTTGCAGTGATCAGTGCGGTGCAACCGGTTTTTGCTCAGGGCAATCTGGTCAGTGCGTCTCCTTTGCCTCCTTCGCGAATACTGATTCATTTTGGACTGGAACAGGGTTGGTGGGGACAGGCTGTACTCAATTCAACCCGAGATAAAATCAGGCACATTGCGATTGATGAACGTTCCGTCATCGTCGTTTCCACTTCAGGAATCGTGACCTCGTTCGACGCCGAGAACGGGCGAAAAATGTGGGTCACCCGAGTTGGCCGCAGGGATCATATTTCTTTCATGCCGGTCATGAACAAAAAACAGGTGCTGATCGCTTCAGGCATGAAGCTTTTCTCGCTGGATCGTCTTGAGGGAGGAGTGACCTGGGAGATCGATTTGCCCAAGATGCCTTCAACGGCCCCGGCTGCTGATGACGAGCGTGTTTATATCGGCACCCTGGACGGTTCTGTTTACGCGTTCGATTTGAAAAAGATTGAAGAGCTGTATCAGGAGAGGCTGCTTCCCGAATATTCGCTGTCCACACGGGCCTGGCGGTACAAGGCAGGGAAGAAGATCACCTCTCCTCCTGTTGTCACGCCGTTGTCGGTCAACTTTGCTTCGTTGGATCACTCACTCTATTCGGTCGGTCCACGAACAAGAAATCTGCGATTCCAATTCGAAACCGACGGGCCGATTTCCGCTCCGCTGGTGAAGCAGGGGCCGTATATCTATGTCGCCTCGGAGGATTTCAACTTCTACTGTCTGAATGCGAACAACGGAAAAGTGCAATGGTCGTTTCTGTCAGGATTGCCGATTCGCAAGTCACCTTACGTCATCGACAACCGAATCTACATTCTGCCCGATGCCGGCGGGATTGTCGCATTGAAGGCAGACACAGGCCGGCACGCCTGGCCGGCTGCACAACTCAAGGCTGTCAATTTTCTGGCTGCAACGCGCCATCAGGTTATCACCACGGATCAAATCGGGAATGTACTCCTGTTGAATCCCGACGACGGCAGTGTCATTGGATTGCTCCCCCTGATTTCGTTCAATTTCAAGCCGGCCAACGCCGTCACCGATCGGCTGTTCCTTGCCAAGGAGAATGGCCTGATTGTAATGATCCGCGAACAGGGAAGCGACTTCCCGGCCTATCACAAATACCCCGAACGACGCCCCATCCTTCCCGAGCTCTACAATCCTCAAGAAGATAAAAAGGAGCAGGCTGAAGCGAACCCGCCAAAACCGAACACAGAAGCAGATAATTGACACGCAATTGCCAGACCGCTGACAGGTTGTTGACGGGCTCCAACGTGAAACGTGAAGCGAACAACACTGGTTCAGAGCCGGTGATTCCCCGCTTCGCCTTTTCTCTACTTACTGAAAACGGTTCATTGTTATTGGGCCATCGCTTCCTTTTTCCAGGCAATAGTCGCTTTCAGGATCTGTTCAAGGGGCATTTCCGGTTTGAAGCCAAGCGTTTTTTGCAAGCGGGTTACATCGGGTACACGTTTGCGGACATCTTCGAAATCGTGTCCGTAAGCCTCTTTATAGGGGACGTAGTTGATATCCAGTTCGGGGTTGACCAGATCGATCACCCGTTTCGCCAAATCCCTGATCGTGACTGACGAATCGCTTCCGATATTGAAAAGGCGATGATCCAGATTGTCGCACCGCATCAGACCGACAACGCATTTGACGATCTCTGAAACATGGGCGAAACAGCGCACCTGCATTCCGTCATCGTAAACGGTCAACGATTCCCCACGCAGAGCCGCTTCGACAAATCTTGGAATCACCATTCCGTAATTGCCGACCTGCCTGGGGCCTACAACATTGAAGAAGCGGCCAATGACCACGGGCAAACCAAATTTCCGATGGTAGGCCAGGGCCAAAAATTCATCAATGGCCTTCGAGCAACCATAAGCCCAGCGGGGCTTGGAAGTCGGGCCAAATTGCAAATCGTCTTCTTCTTCAAAGCGGTCCTGGTCGCTTTTTCCGTACACCTCACTGGTGGAAGCGAGGAAGAATCGCTGTCCTCCCTGAACAGCCAGTCGCAGCAGAGATTCTGTCGGGAAAATATTGGTTTCGATTGTCCGCACCGGATCATCGGCGACGAGTTTGACTCCGACAGCAGCGGCCAGATGAAAGACTTCATCCTGTCCCTGCATCACTTCTGAAACGAGGATGGGATCGGTGATGGAACCGATTCGTATTGTCAGCCTCGGATGATCGCGTACCGCGTCCAGGTTGGAAAGCCGACCGGTGGAAAGATTGTCCAATACGGTCACTTCACGCCCTTCCTTGAGAAGGTGTTCAACAACATACCCGCCAATAAACCCGGCTCCGCCGGTTACAAGAGATCGACACATCGGCACAAACCTTTAACGAAGGAAAACAGAACGATTCGGAAAGAAAATCAGCACCGCTGAAAATCATATCGTACTGCCCCGGATTGTATCCTGAAAGGTGATCGGATGACTCCGGAGAATTCCCTGGAGAAATAATGCGGCAGTTGACCGGGAAGAAACGTCGATCCCGCCGAATTTCAGCGGTTCTGTCATGAGCACATCCGCTTCATCTTTTATCAATCTCCGAGTTCCCCAACACCACAAAAACAGACAAAGCCCGGCCTGCAACGAGCCGGGCTTTGCACTACTAACGGTTAAAGTTTACGAACGGTGCGAAAACTTTTGAAAATCTCATTTTGGTTACGGTGGTCAGAACAGACCTGCCGCACCGGGAAGATTCGCTGCTATAACAGACAACGATCATTCAGAACCTTACAGTTTCCAACCATCACGGTAGGTTCTGCCAAGGTACTGGTTTGCTTCCGGAGCGTTGGTAAATTTGGCCGCTTTGGCATCCCACTCCAGTTTCTTCCCGGCTTTCATCGCTGCGTTGCCTAACAAAATGGTCTCCGTCAAGCGGGACGCATAGTTGAAGTTGGACATCGCGGGCGGGCCGCCTGCACAGGCAATCGCAAATTCCTTGAAGTGCCCGGGTGAACGAGGCAGTGTCGGTTCCGGCTTCTTGTAATCTTTGAACTTCTCTTTCGGAAGCAGGAAGAACTGGGAGCCGTAATCATTCGGTGAGAACAGCGTCCCGGCCGAACCAACAACCAGTGAACCACTGTTCGAGAACTCTTCACCCTGGATCAGATCGACACTCGGTTTGCGACCACCGTCGTACCAGGTCATCTTCACCGGACCACGCTTATCCGTTTTTCCGAACTGGAACGTAATCGTTGAAGATTGCGGATAGGTTTCGTTTTCAACAATCCCGGTATCATCTGAAACGACAGAAATCGGATCGAACAGTTCAAGAGCCATTACAACCATGTTCGCGGTGTGACAAGCCATATCGCCCAGCGCGCCGGTGCCGAAATCGAGCCATCCACGCCACTTGAACGGATGATAGGCCGAGCTGTAAGGTCGCACCGGAGCAGGCCCGAGGAACAGATCCCAATGCAATCCTTCAGGAATCGCCTCCTTTCCCTGTGGGCGTCCGGTTCCCTGTGGCCAGACCGGACGGTTCGTCCAGACGTGCACTTCGCTGACATCGCCGATCGCGCCAGCTCGCAGCACTTCAACACCTTCGCGCAACCCATCGTGCGAAGTTCCCTGGTTACCCATTTGAGTGGCGACTTTGTGCTCATTCGCCAACTCACGAAGTTTGCGGGCCTCCATGACAGACCAGGTCAGCGGCTTCTGGGTAAAGCAATGTTTGCCTGCCCTGATCGCAAGGGCGGAAGCGGGCGCATGGGAATGATCCGGCGTACTGACAGTAACGGCGTCGATCTTGTCGCCCATTTCATCGAGCATCTCACGATAATCGACATACTTGGCCACGCCCTTGTATCGCCGGGCTTTTTTATTCAGACGGCTTTCATCAATATCGCACAGCGCGACTACATTGCCGTAGCGGCCAGCCGAATCGGTGTCGCTGGAACCTTTACCTTCAACACCGATGCAGGCAAAGTTCAACTTTTCAAGGGCATTGTTGCCCAAGCTGACTTTCGGCTCGTTGGCGACCCAAAACGCCGCCCCGACGGAAGCCGCCGCACTGGTCTTCAAAAAATCTCGACGTGATGCTTGTTGTGTCATTTGAATTCCCTTTTCTGGTATCAGTTAACGGAACAGTGACTTTTCCTGCCACACATATTAAAACGGTAATTACGGATTCAGGAAAGCAGGAAGCAACTGACGAATTCAAGTTGACACACCACGCGACTCCCAAATCAAACCAGCCCGGCTGGGACCGATCCCATCAATGGAATCTGATATTCCATTAGAAGGATTGAACAAGCAGATGGCAAGTGGTTAGAGTATATTCACCAAGAAAAGTCGGTTGATTCCCGCAATTGAATGTTCACTTTGAACGCAACTTCTATCGGCATAACCAACGCCGCACACCACGAAATACCCTGGAAAGAAAAGAAATGCCCGGACCGGTCAAAACGAAAACTGTCAGTATCCATGTATCGCTTTCTCTGTTGCTGTTGACGACTTCTCTGTTGACTTCCTTGCTAAGCGGTTGCCAACCGCAATCACCTGAACAGAAAAAAACGGAGCAAAAGGCCAGCTCTGCCGATCAGGCCAATCAGGCTAAATCAACCCCGACTGTCGTTCCAGATGATCCCGAAACGGTTCAGTTCCTGGAGAAACAGGGAGTCACGCTGACAAAAAATGCACAGGGGAATGTGATCGTCGCCGATTTTCGCACGCTGGAATCATCGGATGAAATTCTGGATCGACTGACCGGGCTGCATTCACTTCAGCGCCTCATTCTGTACGGCCCCGGCTTTACCTCGGAGGGCCTGAAACAGGTGGCCAGGCTGAAGACTCTGAAGGTTCTCTCCGTTGAAGGAACGCGCACGGATGACGAAGGACTGAAGAATATCAGCGGGATGACCCAACTGGCCGCTTTAATGCTTCGGCGAACCAACTTCAGCGATGCGGGACTGGCCCATCTGAAAGATCTCGACAACCTGCGCGAACTCGATTTGCGATTCACCAACGTGGGAGACGCCGGGTTGGTTCATCTGAAAGAGCTTGCCAAACTGGCAACAGTCAAACTCGACCGAACCAAAATCAGCGACGCGGGCATCAAAACCTTGACTGAAATCCCGACACTGAAATCACTGGGAGTGAATCTGACAAACCTGACCAATGCCGCACTGGATACGCTGGGCAAACGCAAGGATTGGAAACTGCTCGAAATGGATGACACTCAGATCAATGATGAGGGGGTCAAAAATCTGGCCGGGATGACACAATTGCAGGTACTGCATCTGCGTCGGGACGACGTCAGTGACGACGGCTTCAAGATTATCGGCACGCTGACTTCGCTGAAAAAACTGTCGATCCGTGACACCGCCATTTCGGACGAAGGTTGCGCTTTCCTGAAAGATCTGAAAAACCTGCAAACCCTCGACCTCAACGAAACCTTCATCGGGGACGAAGGACTGGCCCACCTGGGTGGGTTGAAAAAACTGGAGGTGCTCGAACTCTGGTTCACCAGAATTACCGATGACGGTCTGGCTTCCCTGACTGGTTTAACCAACCTGAAATCGCTCAATCTGGAAGAAACAGAAATCTCCGATCAGGCGATGACATACGTGGCGAAGCTGACCAACCTGGAAAAAATCAATCTCAAGCTGACGCAAGTTTCCGATGAGGGGCTCAAAAAACTGCACGGTTTGAAGAAACTGAAGTCCATCACACTGGGCAACACGAAAGTTACCGAAGCTGGCATCAAGGCGATTAAAGCCGCGATTCCCGGTCTCACCATTCAATAACCGGGCGACCGGGCAAGAACCGGCAACCGGGCACCGGCATTCAGGCTGGATGCTCGCAGGAATTTACATCTCG
>JALWSL010000066.1 GCA_027080405.1 Planctomycetaceae bacterium | reverse complement strand
CTCTGGGAGCCGTGATGAGCGGAACCTCGCGCCGGGTGTCCCCGGTTAATGTTTTGTGCCGGGTGTTCTGGTTGCAGTTTTGTGCCACGACTTTTCACGCTGGTAGTGTTTTGGTGTTCGGAGTCGCGACATGGGCCAGATGCAGTGCGCGTACCCGTATGGACGGAGGGAGGCACAGCGGGGAGGCGGCCCTCAAACTGCGAGACATGACAATGGAACACCACGAAGAAAAAAGATATGACACAGAGATGGCCTACCACGAAAAAAGTCCGTGACAAAACGAACAACCGTTTGATACAATCCACGTTGTGACAGTTTTTAACTTACATGCCAGCTGGGAGATGTGCCGCTTGCAGGTGGTAGGCAGAAACTTCCTGGTATCAGCTTAGCCGGTGGCAAAATATAGAGTGTTCTGTCAATTCAAAAGAGCTGCTGTTTGCAGGAGCAAATTATGGAATAACAATCGGCGTACGATGATGGCTTCCAAGGGGTCATCAATAATCCGAGGGCGTTGGGATTTAGTGGCCTCTTTCTTTTCTTTCTTGGATTGCTGGGGTTCCTGGGAGCCGGGTTCATTCAAGAGCCGACAGTTGAGAAAATCAACATGGTATCGGGTGGGGCCCTCGTGGTCGCGTTTGGCTATCCATTGCTCTTGCTTGTCGGCATGATCAGGCAGATTCGAAGCCTACAGGATCGCCTTGATGCCTTGGAAAGAAAAATGCCAGCACAACACGAAAATGCCAGCTAACCATGTTTTGTTGCGGAATTGCGAGTGACCCTGAAAGATCAAACGAACTGGCGTAAAACGGCAACCTGAATTATTCCTTCTATTTGAGTATCAGCATGAACGACTTGTCGGGATCTGATCCTGCTGAAACACCACTGATCATCACTGCAGACGATATCAAGGAGTTGCCTCGTGGTGGTGTCTCGATTCTCTATAGCCTGGCGATGTGTGAAGATGATGCCGAGTTCGTCATCAGGGCAGGCAGATTACCTGAGCGACGACTGACCGTCCTGTTGACCTTGCCGCTGCTAGTTGTCGGTACCGCCCTCGCTATTTTTGTCTCAAGCAGCCCAAGAGAGGAGGCCTTCTGGCTGGGTATCGCATTGGGAGGGACTCTCGGCATTGGGGGTGCGTTTTCCCTTTGGAGCTTCTTCGCCTTCGTCACACTTCTGCAAAGCCTTCGCTCCCGGTTGCTGGTTATCGATCGCTTGACTGGTCGTATTACGCTACCCCGCGCGAACTTACATTTTGAGTCGAATGAAAGTGTGGCCTTGCTTGCGTATTCATATCTTGAAAAAGGCCGCCACCACGGCTTCAGCTTCGTCAGCGACCGAGCGTATCGTCGTGATCAATGGGTTACGGAAGTCGGTCTGATCACAAGTAAAGAGGCCCTGGGAGGCGACGCCGAACGTTATGTACCGTTGTGGCAACGACGGGTCGGACGCTGGTTGACCTGGATCGCGCCCAATTCCACTCCCGAGGGAGTTGCCCGGCAACTTCACCGTTTGAACGAAGCGACAGGGATACCGGTTTTGTCAGTCCAGGCCAGGAACCCTACGCCGCTGCTCATCAAAGGCGTAACATGGGCTCCCTAGCAGGCGGCGGGAGGCGATTATGTACGCTGTTTGAATTGGGATTGCAGGGGCCTCCGCTGCTGTCAGCCTCGTTCACATCCAGTTCATCGGTGGGTACGCTGTTTCTCGGGCCGTAGACCTTACTGAGGGATTTTGATTTTAATGTTGTTTTCACCCTCTTTGATATTAATTTTTATCGGAGAAGATTCATTCCAGTATTCATCGGGAATGCTCTTGTCGATTTTCACCGAGACGGCCTGCTGCTCCGCCTCCGGGGGCGAACTGGGAGCAACGTAGACTGTATATTCCCCGGTAACAAACGGTTTGTCGAATGAGAACGTGCCATCTTCCTGGATGGCCGTTGAGCTTCCTCCTCCGGTTTTCATGCTCATGACAATCAATTCCAAGGGACGGTCATAAACTTTTCCGTTGATGGTGACTGAACCGGAAAGCGTTCCCTGTGGGGGAGCATCGGGGCCGCATCCGGAAAGCAAAACCGCTGCCAGTAAGGCAGCACCCAGCTGATTCAAAAATTTTATCATGGTTGTATCCCTGTTGTATCTCTTGAGATCGGGAAACTTGTCATCAGAATAAGCCGCCATCAAACCGGACAAACGACTCGCATCGAGCGGTCAAGCCACCCGGCCATGTAGAACCAGGACTGAAAACCCGGCTTCGTCAGAAAATCGATCATCGTCTTTGCCAGTGGGCAGAAGTTCCGCATTGGTAAATGTCGCTGCAAAAAAAGGATTTCCCGACAAAGCCGAAGCAGAGTAGCGGTTAATATTCGCCGACAGTTTGCCCGTCGTAACGAACGCACAGTTTTTTCAGCGTTGTGAAATCAATGTTCTCAGACAGAAAATGTGTACTGCCATCGGTCATCAATACTTGAACACCACCTGTATGAAATGAATTGAGAATGGTGTTGTTACGGTACTTGGTGTCCGTTGCCCCGACCTGAATAATGTCTGAATTCAGAGCGAATCGTACACAGGTTGTGCCTGCCTGCCAGAGGTCACCACAATTGCCGCCGGTAACGGTATTCAAATGCCTGGCACCGTGCCAGCCGCTATAATAATTGGCGGTCAGGTTGCGGCCATTCGTCAATCCGGATTGCTCGGCAACGATGATGGTGCTACTCGTTCCGTCAGTACAGTCACGAATTTTCTTTGACTCATTCGGCACCAGCATTCCATTATTGCATGACCAACCGTGGCCACAATCAACGGTTCCCCTGTTCGGATTGGGGCCCGGGATAGGACGTGCAGCTCCCTGAATTCCGACATATTGATGATTCAGGCCCCGCTGTGTGTTCGACCATGTGTTTTCTGAGTTATCGAATGGATCGTTTGGGCTGGACGGGCACAGAAATGTACTGATGGAATACCCTTTGAGGATCTCATTCCCCGCAAAAGAGTTTCCCGCAAAGTTTCCTGTTTCGAAATTCAGCTGATCGTAAAGAGTGGCCTGCTCCAGCATTGGCAAGATCATTGCCCGCCAGTTTGTGCTGTTTTTCAACGTCCAATCAGTCATCCCGCGTGCTCCTTGCGGAAAAACAGAATGGACGTCGTGATAATTATGCAGGGCCAAACCGATCTGTTTCAGGTTATTCTTGCAACTTGAACGACGAGCTGCCTCTCTGGCTTGCTGGACCGCCGGAAGCAACAGAGCCACGAGGATCGCAATGATCGCAATCACGACAAGAAGCTCAATCAAAGTGAAACCAGATGTCTTGTTCTGGCGGAGGAAGGAGGAGGTCTTCATTGAAACATCCTTTGCAATTATACGTTGAGAAGGAATGAAAAAGAGGCGGGCCCGCGCATCGGAACGGCATCAGATTTACATAAGAACGTCCAGTTCCGGATTATTGCGCCGATGGTAACAGAAATGCACAGAAATGCAAAGGGAAAACTGCTATCATCCAGGTTGGGAACACGCCCCCTTCCCCACTCAAAAACATGATCACCCATTTATGCTGCTAACGGTTAAAGTTTACGAACGGTGCGAAGACTTTTGAAAATCCCATTTTGGTTACGGTGGTCGGAACAGACCAGTCGTGCCGGGAGTTCTCTGTCATTATGCGATGCTGTGTTATGTGTGTATGCATCCTGGGCAAAGTAAACGATTTGTGTGATCGCATTTTCCATAAAAGGGGGCTCCTGATCATTGTTCTCACCTCTGTTGCGATCGTCGAGAATTTACGAGCGAGGCGCATTCTCCCCGGAAAATGCAATTGGGTTACGGCTATCGGAGAGAATCAGCAGTATTTACGGTAAACGGCGTGTAGGTTCCGCCCAGATCATGCTTTTTTGTGCTGAACTGCTTCAAATGCAGTGGTTTGGCAATGAGAGGATTCCCAAGGAACAGATCCCAGCCTCCTTTGGTCTGTTCACGGCGATCACTCGAAAATCCAACCAGTTTCCCGACGGCAAAGGGATCGGAATCGTTAGCCCCTTTTGTGCTATTGAAGGCTGCCGCCCGGCTTCTTTTTGTCTTGAGGTTCAGAAGATAGATTTCATCATCATGGTGATTTCTGTCACTCCATCGCGTGTAAAGCAGTTGACGGCGATTGTAATAGACAGGGAACATCTCCTGAATCCCGTGCAGACCAGCCAGCAACTCCGGCCGATGATCGGAACCGGGATATTTCAATCGATAGATATCAGCCGTCTCGCCCCCCCCTTGCCAGTAGGCAATCCATTGTCCGCAAGGCGAAACTCTCGGCCCGGATTCCTCCCGCTTTTTCCCATTCTCCGTGATCGCCTTTGTCCGAAAAGTGGCCAGATCGATAGCCCAAAGATCTGTGCGATTATATTTGAAGATGATCTGTTTGTCGTCAAAAGAAAAAACGGGATCTTCATCAATCGTTTTTCCCAACCCGGCCTGCTTGGAAAGATTGATCAATTCATCCGAGCGAAAGTCATAAAGGAACAGATCCAGATACTCCGCCCAGTTGGAACCGTATTCTCTCCCCCGGGCAAGCCCCATGAATGTCATGCGGGAACCATCTTTGTTGAAAATGGCATTCATCACATGAAGGGCATGTTTTTCTATTTCTGGAACGGTTGCAACCGTGTTGGTGGCCAGGTCGCAAATATATATTTGACCGTCCAGTGGATAATTCCCGGAGGCATCGACGTCGTAAGCCGAGTAGGAATGAAATGCAATTCGCCCCCGGGCAGGTAACGCAATCTCTGTCGCCTCTCCCGCTTCGCATCTTCGGGAGATAACCGACATCGAACACCAGCAGTCTGCCTGAAAAACGGAACAGAAAAAGAGAAACGCAACGCCGAACCGCTTCAAACTGAAAGTAAACATCCCTCATCCATCCTCCATCATTTGAACTCTACGCAAGCAACAAAACCAACAGGACAGCACCATCTGGCCAACCGGATAACCAGCCCCCCATGTCGACAGGGGACCGCCACACACCGGCATGAATGAGAAGAGCCATCACTTTTGTTTTTTGTCCGGAGCAGAGAGAGCGATCGGCGTCGGCCCGACTGCTCCGACTCATGCAGTCCGAATCGATACGCTGGCCAGGCTCACAGCGTGTGATCGCCCATCGTGTCCATTTCCTTCAGGGGCAGGGCCTGGCTCTGAACCAACTGCGCAGGCCAACTGTTTGCTACTGTCCCAGTGAAACAACTTTGCCATTCTGGGTTGTCAGATACAAACGTCCTTCTGCAATCGCCAGACCATCCCATGCGGGAGGTGGAACCCTGGCCTCATCAACAACATATCCGTCGGTTGTGGAAAGGACCTTCATTCGTCCGTCCTGATGCACCACATACAGCCTGTCTTTAGCCAAAGCCATCGCAAAGATTCTGTTATGACGCTGCTCTCCCCGTTTCAGAGGCTTCTTCTTCTCAGCCGGATCAGCAAAAGGATCTTTCAGCCATTTCGCCCCCTTGGCAATGCGGTAGGTACGGTAAGGCGTACCGTTTTTACGGGCTTCCCCCGCCGCCTGCCAACCGGTGATCCATTTACTATCGAATTTTTCACCTTTGTCGAGGTCGAAATCGCGTCGAAAAACATCCGTAGTACCATTGAGTGAACCGTAGACGTTGTCATCGCGAAATGCGATCAGCGGTCGGCGAGGCGCTTCGCCGGGGAAACGGTGCTGATGCCTGGCCCCGTAAGTCCACGAGCCGCGTGGAATCCATACTTCACCCGCACCGGTGTTCAACCTGGCGAAAGCATTCCATTTATCGACATCAATCTCTTTTCCGTCACGGGATATGATCCAGCGGGACATCGCGATGCCATCACCTTCGGCATGTAGAATATCAAACGGGTCGAATTCCAATCCTGAATTTTCATAAAAGTGTTTTTGCGGAACGCTGGAAAGCCGTTTCACCCAGTGACGCTGCCCTGTTAATGGATCGACTGCGAATACCAGAATTCCTCCATCAGCCAGCGGCTGACGCCCGGCTGCAAAATAGGCGACATTGTCCATCACCAGAACGGCTCCCGGAACTGGCCAGGGAGATTCAACCTGACCATAAGCGACAATCCGCTCGTCTGTCGGGGCGGCTCGCAATCGCCATACCATCTCGCCTGTATCCGCCCGTAATGCATATACCCAACCAGTTGCAGAACCGAACAGGCACAAGCCGCGATGGATCGCAGGTGGTGTATCGAGCCGACCGTTCGCTGTAAAACGCCAGCGGATCTCTCCTGAATCGGTCTCTATTGCGATCAACTCGTGCGCGTTCGGACGGGTCACATAAGCCAGTCCGTTTGCAACTGTCGGCGCACTGAGTGGCCCCTTGATAATCGGATTTTCCCTCCAGTCCTCCAGAATTGGCCCACTGGCCCGATTGCTGGAATCATCGAGTTGCTCCAGCGTAATGCTCCAGCGTTCCTTCAACTGTAAAGGGCCTTCACCGGCTGTACTGCTGCTTCGCCAGCGGTCATGACGATACAAAGGCCAATCGGTGGGCCGGTTTTTTTTCGCATTTGGATCGATTTGGGCAGGCCCTTTTTCCAGAACGAATTCAATTTGATCAACAGGCAGATTGGCCGGCGAGTTTTTATCAAGAGCGGGAGCCATCGCAACAAACCCCCTCAACATGGGCCAACAGGTACAATGTTTCGACGTTGTATAAACGAGCCCGTTGGCGGGAATCCAACCGTTTTCGCGTGAGCAGTTTGCCTTGGTGATGCGGTTTGCAATCACCTCACCCGATTGAAGATTTGTCATATCGAGTTCGCCTGCGAACATGAAGTTGGTCGTTGCAACGGGTGGGAAACAGTGGGTGAGCCCGGCAGGCAGCGTCTTGCGTATTTCGCCTGTGTGAGGATCCAGGGCAGAAACCTCAACCGGCTTTCGGGTCATTTTTTTCTCGTCGCTTGTATTGACTCTCCCGCCATGCAGAATCCAGAGATCATGACCGATGAACATCGCTCGCGCCTGTCTGGCGTGGTTCATTCCGGGAGGGAAATTCTTCGACCAGAGAAATTTCCCTGTCCTGGCGGTAACAACATGAATCCCGCAATCTGTATCGTCGTTATTCAGTGACGAGACTTCGAACACCAGCTCTCCCAACCCCAGAACCAGGCGTTTTGTTTTTGCCAACCAGGGATAATCGTCCCGCTCCCAAATGACAGTTCCGGAAGTAGCATCCAAAACGACAATTTGAAGCTTATCGCCCCGGCGGGTCCTTCCCTGAATGTACGCTGCCACCTCGCCATCGGCTACAAGAAATCTGGCATCAGCTGCGGGAGTATTCCAGAGTTGCTCACCGGAATCGATATTGAATGCCCGCACAGATTCGCTATCGGCGGCAATCACGCGATCGCCATCGTAAAGCAGGTTTGTCGGGTTTTTCATTTCCCCCAGTTCAACAACAACCTCACCAGTTGCCGCATCAAGAGCAACGGCCCGGCTTTTCACCACCGCAAAAACCAGCTTCTTTGAGGCAATCGGCCGTGCTTTACTGCGGGAAAGACCAGTTAGCCTGAACCCCTCCGGGTTCAACTCGCCGCTGTTGAGGTTTCGATCCCAAAGTCTCAATCCGTTGAAACTGTCTCTTGCCAGAATGCCGCCATAGAAATTTCGCCCCCCTGCAGTCACCATCCCTTCCACTTCCGATGTTGCAGCAGCAATCCACCTCACTCGCCGCGGCGGTCCCACCAGGGTATCTCTGGAAACAGCATTCCCGTCAGCTGCATGCCGGGGGTGAGACCATCCATCCATTTCATCAGGCCATTTTTTTGTCGCAATCACAGCAGAACCAGCAGTCGAAACATCAGTAAAACCACCTGCTCGAAGCGATTGTTCCGAAAGGAGCCCCGTTTTCAAAACGACAACCTTTCCGCCGGGAGTCAAGACACGGTGCAACTCCTTGACGGGAACGACATAGTCCCGCGCGATAATCAAATTGACAAGATTTTCTTCATAAGGCAATCGAGACGTATTCTTCCTCTGTTCCGCCCAAGCCAAACCGTAATGGCCATTTTCTCGCAAGTTCGAGCGGGCCGCTTCAATTGCCTTGGCATCAGTGTCGAGCAGGTGTATCAAATAACGCCCCGTCAAACTGAGAGTTGCCGCCTCCTGCGAATCACTCGCACCAAGTTGAACAACTAAACCGCCGTGTAGCCCGGCTGTTTTTACGGGATCAATCTGTTGAGCCGCCGCGGAATTGATCGTTACACCACAAACTGCCATCAACATGAAAGCGATAACAGAAGGAAGCAGCTTCGTTTTGCTCATGAGAATATTCCGTTTCCAGGATTCACTAAAATGAACCTTAATGCCCCAGTGATCTGTGGCGAGGCATCATATGATCTCGCAGAAGGTTACCATAGTTACAGTACCCGGATTGTAACGGTTGCAGTTTCAGCAGGCAAGTAGCAAGACCGCTTGACTCTGTTTCGGGTGCGTTTCGGGGGCCGAGGGGCTGACCTACCGGTAACGGCACCATTTACCGTGCATCAATCACCGCCTTTGCCCGGAAAGCTGGAGGCGATCGAAGCTGTTTCCGCCTCAGTAACAGCCCGTCGATTCAACTTTTGACCTCCATTTTTCCTGCAAACGCCCTTGCCGGTGCTAGGATAAGCCGGCTCTGCGGGAATTTTCATAGATGTTTTACAGAATCCCGAAGGGGAGTGTTGACAGATAATTCGGGCGTGTTACAATTCCGTCCCGCAAGGCAAGGATGCTCTTGAGTTTTTCTCGAGAGCATCTTTTCTTTTTGTATTTGGCTCATGCCGGTGCAATCAACAGGCGATAATGAATCTCTGTCTGTGCGGTTTTGCTTATCGAAGCAGAGTATTGATCTTTGGCAATTTGGTTGGTGATTTGAGTTCAG
>JALWSL010000065.1 GCA_027080405.1 Planctomycetaceae bacterium | reverse complement strand
GCAGGAAACAATCAAGCAAAAGAGCCTTGATAAGGCAAAATCTGAATTGCAGGTTCTTAAAGATACGCTGGCAGCCGAGGAGGGACGCAAACAGACGTTACAGGAACGGATCGGGCGACTGGACCCGAAGCAATTCCTTACTTTCAAGAAGTTGTCAGAGAAAGTGAAAGCAGGTGACAAGCTCTCAGGAGAAGAATTACTGAAACTGGAGTCTCTCGGCGGTTCCGGCGTGTCGGGCTTCACCGGGAAGAAGTTCTCGCAGATTGGGCAGCAGCGGGGAGCATTGGATCTGTTCAAACCGTTCGGAACCGGGGATTCAAACGCGAAGATCGGCATCCTGAAAAACCAGATCGGCGACAAGAATGATGAGATTGAAGATTTGGCGGAAGAGGTTCAGCAGTTTATCGAAAAGAAAAAACAGCAGGAGAAGAATTCCATCAATAAACTTATTGGTAAAATTGCAGAATTAGAAGCAGTTCCAACGCGGATCGATGAAATGGAAAGGAGGTTAGGAGAGATCAGGGATCAGGAGTAAGTCTCTCGAGTCTTTCGCGCGCTATTTTCAATCGTTTATTGTTTCGTTTTATTCTTTCAAGTGATTCATGTCTTAGTTCAGAACCAATAGCACTAAGGCGTTCATAACGATCATTTTCTTCACGATGGATAATTTTTGCGTTGGCGTATTCCTGCAGGGCGGCCCGGTATTCAGCACGGCTGGAACGGTGGCCCCGGGCATCCACGTAGAGTAGGCAGCCGGCCATGATAGCGAAACCGAGAATGGGAACAGAAAAGGCCAGGACCGTGAACCAGGGCGAGAAGACAAATGGCCTGTCAGAATTTGCGTTCATTACGAAACCTCGGTCATAAGGACAAGATATTGTAGACAGCCAGTGCAACACAAAATACGAAGCAACACAAAACCAAAATGGTAGGTCCAAACACCTCCCACCATAGTGAAGGAGGCAGTTTTACCCTCTTTTGCTGATAGCGAATCCTGCGCAAGACAGGTCGTTTCGGCGGAGCGTTTCGCTTGGGGTCGACAGGTGCAATCATGATATACAAGCTCGGCAATTACACATTCAACGAAGTTCAGGCGACATTCTCCCAGCAACCTGTACGGATCGCCGGGAGTCTTGTACGCCTTACTGTACTCATGAACAAAGTCAAATGCAAGTTAAGGGCTGATAGTCAAGCTGCTCTGGACGCCATGATTGCCGGTGCCAAGGCCGCTATCACAGGTGGCGAAGGCGATGCAGGGCTCTATCTGGACGATGGAACGCCCACGCAGCACATTATCCTGAACGCGAATACGCTCGATGGGATCAAACTTGTTTCTGGCCCCAACTTCATGCAGGGAGCCGGAGCCGAGTATTCCCGTTCCGAACCCTTGAATTCACGCTCGAAGCGAAGATCAAAAACAACAACCTGAATCTGGTGCAATTTCAGGAAACAGTCTCTGTTTCTGGCGGAACAAGGCCCACAGCGTGGCTTTTGCCAGCCGACGGCGGCAAGCCTATCGGCCAGCGACTGGTAAAAACCCCGTACTTTATCACGCAATCAGGAACCGCTGAAACATACGCGAATTCGTTTATTTTTCCGTTTCCACTCATTTCCGACCCGGACGAAACCCAGCAGTCAGTCGCTGCTCCGGAATCTGCCGCCGGAAAAGCTGGGACATGGAAATATCAATGGAATTACAGAATGTCCACCGCACAACTCGGGGGGATTCCCCGACCTAACACAAGGAGTCTCTGATCATGGCAACGAGAATCTGGAGAGGTGACGCCGTCGCGGTCGCACAGGTGATTACCCGGACAATTGGCGGGACATGGCTCGCCGGTGAAAAAATCACGATTACACTCAATGGTAAAGATGTCGTTGCGACTGTGGGGAACAATGTTGCCGTCACAGATATTGCGACGCTTATTTCCGAGGCGTGGAACGGCACCACATTGACCGACACAACGGCATCCGTTACCCCGTCCGACGGAGGTGGATCGATCGCCGAATTCATGGAAGTGACCGCATCAACCAGCAGTGCTGCCGTTCTGCTGACTGCGGATACGGCAGGGACGCCGTTTGATAATCCAACGATCACCACAGATTCGGTCTCCGGAACGCTAGGAAGCTGGTCAACCACAACCGCCTCAGCCGGCCCGAATCACTGGGACACCGCTGAAAACTGGGAAGGAGACACTGTGCCCGTCAACACCGACGACGTGGTCATCCCTGCTGGTTCGGTGGACATCCTGTATGGACTCGATCAGTCAGCCGTGACGCTGACCTCTCTGGAGATTGAGCAGGGTTACACGGGCAAGATCGGCCTGCCAGAAGTAACCACAAGCGGGTACGACGAGTACCGGGACACCTATCTGAAAATATCAGCGACCACGGTCAACATTGGCACCGGCACCGGGCAAGGCTCCCAGCGGATCAAGCTGAATGTCGGAGCGAATGCCTGCACGCTCAACGTCTCGAATTCAGGAACGCCGGTCGATACCGCCTCCCGGTCAATTCTGTTCCTCGGCACAAATGCGGCAAACGTCGTCAACATCAACAAGGGATCGCTGGGAATCGCCTCTCAACCGGGTGAAGTCGCCACAGTCGCCACACTGCGAGTCGGCTATCAGGATAACGTGCAGGCAGACGCAGACGTTGTTTGTGGCTCAGGTGTCACGCTCACCAACATCGACCAATCGGGCGGAAAGCTGACCATCGAATCCGGGACAACGTCAATCGACCAGACGAACGGAACCCTTATCATCCTGGATGGAGCGCATACCGCGATTACCTCAGACGGCGGCACCTGCGATTACCGATCCAACGGAACGGTCACCACGGCCATCATCGGCAACGAAGCCACACTGGACCTGACGAAAGATATGCGGTCAAGGACCATCACGAACGCTTCGATTTATGCCGGCGGCACGATCAGGGACAGCTTCAAGACCGCAACATGGACGAACGGCATCGATTTGGTGAGAACGTCGCTCGATAAAGTAACGCTTGACATTGGCTCGAACTTCACACTATCTCAATCGGTAATCTGACATGGCTGGTGTACCGGCATTTACAGGCATCACTGGAATCATCAGCGGGCGTATGACCTACAACGCCCATGGGCTGGTTCCGTCTGTCTGCACAATTACAGCACCGCCACAGGCAATCAAGAATGCTTCCGGCACGTTGTCGTTTCGTGATACTGACTCCGGAGCCTTCATCCAGTTCAACCGGTGCCTGGTTGATTCTGTATCCTATCAGGGATCGCGGCCGGTGGTGATGGTCGTTCGCATTCTGGATGAACGATGGAGTTGGGCCAATCATCAAATCACCGGGGCGTATAACGTGCGCGAGCCGGATGGAGAGATCAGGAAATCGACAAAGAAGACAACGCAGGAATTGGCAACCCTGCTCTTGCAGGCAATGGGAATCGATGATTTCAGTGTCGCCAATTTGCCCATTGGCTCCCATCCGGAGATGATCTGGGATTATGCCAATGCTGCCAACGAATTGTCACAACTCTGCTCTTCTCTGGGGTGCCGTCCGGTCCGGGAACTGTCAGGCCGGGTGGTGATCCATCGAAACGGCATTGGCAATTCCCTGCCATCGGGACGCAATCTGCGACCTGACGCCACGGTTGATCCGGCAAACAAGCCGTCAGAAGTCAAGATTGCACTCGGTCCCACAGAATATGAATACACATTCGATCTCGTCCCGGTTGCAGAACAGTCGCCGGGCAAGTTTGTTGCATTGGATGCAGTCGATTACAAGCCGAAACATGGGTGGTCGAAGGAAGACCCGGCAGAACTGTTTGGCGTGACAAATGAAAACCCTGCACCAAACGATGAACCGACCAGTCGGCAGCTCGCTTTGCGATCGGTCTATCGAGCCTATCGGATAGACGCGACCCAGGAATTCAAAATCAAGGATACCGAGTTTGCCTTTGACGACATTCTGCCAATCAGGGACGTATTGATTGCCTCGGCGAAATCAGATGACGGTAGCCAGCAGCGGTTGCCAGCATTCGTCAAAGGGACCCACTGGGATGGTTCAGGGGATTTCAAGAATAAAGATCAGGTCGTTGTCACTCCGTTCCAAATCCTTCCCGAACTTGGAATCGTCCTGTTCAGTGAGCCTGTCTACAAGATCAATGGAACGGATAGCGCCCCTGCCGATCTGAAACTGAAAACGACATTCAACCTGACTGACCAGGAGACCGGAATCAAAAAGAGGAAAGCGTACTCGATGCCGGTCCCGGGTGCGTTGTCATCAGCGGGAATCAAGCTACTCGAGCGCACTGAAATCAACCTGCAGGTCAGACAGAATGGCACAGACAACGAAAAGGAGGTCAAAAAGGAAGCAGAATATTACCTGGCTGCTGAAATCGCATCCTACCAGACGGTAACGGCCGGATCGATCACCCTGTCAGGTATTGTACCGTTCGTTCCCGACGGTGCCCTGTCGCAAGCATCGTGGAATTGTGGAAGCCGTGTCCCGGCCACGACGACCATCAGCCGCAACAACGAAATCGACCCGTTCACACCATCGTACAAACAGCGACAGAAAAAGCTGGAAGAAGAGCGGGAAAAGCAGCAGCTCCTGATTGAAGCCCGGAGGAAGAAGAAAGGGGCAGTCAAGTCATGAGGATCAAACAGGGGAAGTTCACGAATTCCAGTGGCTCGACAATTCCTGCTTATGGTGTCTTTCGTGTTTCTGACAGTTCTGTCGGAACAGACGGGGTCGTCAATGTTGTGGCCAAACAGCCTGATGGAAGCAGCTCATTGTACTACGTGAATCAGTCGATCGCAGTTGATGATGGCAAGGAGGGCTCCCATTTCACTGAAGAAGATATTTTCCCTGTTTTGTACGACGAAACGGAAACAACGCCTGTTGCAGGCGATCTGATCGGTCCGCAATCCGGTAGTTTCAAAGCGAGTTCCAGCGGAGATCGCTGGCGGGTTGTCTATGGCGATCCTGATTCGCTGGGGCACGTGCTCTGCCGGCGGCATCATGGCGGGGCAAGCAGTGGAACAAAGATTCTGCGATTCCAGATAGTTTCTGCCGATCCCTCCTGCCTGACGGCATTATGCACAATTGAAGCCCAGATGTTTTCTGGTGTAGCTGAAGGATCGACTGAGGGGGGAACTCTCCTTACTGTTTACGACATTGCTGGCTGTTTCTTTAACGAACCGAATGAAGAACTGACCGGGAGAATGGGGTTCGCTGCTTACATGATCCGCAAAAATGGCAAACAGCCCGATCTGGGAGGCTCCGTGTGTGATCCTTACCTCGATGCCCGCTGGGAAGTATTCAGCCTCTGCTGTAACACAACGGAGTGCAACACCTGATGCCAAAAAACAAGGGAAATAAAGATTGCTGCTGCGATGGATGCCATAGCAAAATCACCAGTGGTGGACACGGGGAACATCAATTGAGGATTGAAAACGTATTAAATGCGTTTTGCTGCAAGTGCATCCCGAATGAAATCTGCGTTTTCGCAGGAGACTACCATAAAAGGCTTTACAGGTATTGCGAAGCCCAACCGAACGGAACTCCAGGCAACGAAAGGCTTGTTTATTCTGGAAGCATTCTTATCAACGGGCTGGATACCGACATCGAGTTCTGGTTGAAGGAATCAAACGACAAATGCTATTTCTGTTTGAAGTCTGACGATCTGGGATATGACGCCTCTGTTCCGGGTGACTGCAATCTGATCGATCAATCGGACACTTCCACCGACCCTTATTGTGAACACGGGAGAGACTTCCAGGCGATCAATTTCTGTCAGGATTTTATCGCCTCCTGGACAATCGACACAACGTACTACGGAGACGGTTCTTCCACCTCTACAACGATTTCCACTACCAAAGTCGATAACCTCTCACTTGATAAACGGATCGGTTGCGGGGGGAATTGTAAGTGCATCTGTAAATGTGTCTGCTTCTCCGTCTATAAACGAAAACCGGCGTCGGAGGACCCCACATTCACTTTCACCGGTAACACGGAAAACGTCTGCGGAACAATTATTGATGACGTGGAAAAAGTCTGTGGTGGGACAATTCCGGCTCCTTCCTATGTCAAGTGGGAAAGATCAGACGGTTGGGCAGTTGTGCTTTCCGGCGACGGGCAACCAAGACTGAACGAAACGAAAGCGGTGAAAGGTACGGAGAACTCCGACTCCTGCTCTGTCTCGGAGCGGATCAAAAAGTACAACGACGGGCATCAGTTGATCGTTTCCGCCGATTCGGGCAATGAGATTGAGTACCATCAATACTTCAAGGTGCAATCTGGAGAACATGCCAGAAAAATCAATTGGATTGGGAAAGTCACTGGTTCCGGTCAAACCTTGAAACTCTACTTCTGGAATGCTGGCGATTCCGCCTGGGATTTGATCGACACCTACAGCGGTACTGATAGCCCCACCAATGAGTTTCGTACTCTCCAGATCGAGAGCAAATACACCGACGCCAACGGAAATTTCAAAATCAAGTGGGAATCGGCGAACGTTGCTTCTCTGGTTCAAGACCTGTTCCG
Source organism: Planctomycetaceae bacterium (assembly GCA_027080405.1). GTDB lineage: Bacteria > Planctomycetota > Planctomycetia > Planctomycetales > Planctomycetaceae > Rubinisphaera. The sequence goes on along the minus strand of JALWSL010000065.1, from coordinate 2,364 downwards.
GGTTTACTCCGGGGACTGCTGCAAGCTCAAACTGGTTCCTCCCGGAGATGTCGTCATTGACGAATCATTCGGGAAAAACGATCCAGTTTCGATCGACTTTCCGAACGACTGCCCTGACCCGTCTGCATCATGGAATCTGACCGATTATGACGGAAACGAATATCGAATCTCCTATGAATGTTCGATGTGCGGTGATTGCGTTGGCGTCAACGGCGATCCCGGTTGTTGTGACGGCCAGACATTTAACCGCATTCTAACAGCTTCCATTTCCCCTGATTGCTATGAGTGCTCTGATTTCACGGTTCCCCTGATTTACGACGGAACTGCCTGGACTTACGAAACAAACTCCCATCCCTGTTTTGGATACGTTTTTGTGTCCTGGTCTCCCTGTCACAACCTGCAAATCCAACTCAACGCCTGTGGGCCGGCAAACACTCCGGCGAAGAGCTCTGTTTGTGAGCCATTGCGTGATGAATATCGCCCCCTGTTGGGGGGCATTGGTTGCTGTAATGGGGTTGGATTCTCTACTTACGCAACGGTGGTGGTGACGGAATGAACAATCATTGCATCTGTGAACATGCTGGATTCTGCAAGCGTCACCGGATCAATAAAACGATCCGGGAGTTCGAATTGTGCAAGGGGGTGGCCGACACAAAAGATGGAGGCATGAAATATTGGAACGCCTGGGAGCAGGGGCGACTGGGAGCAACCGCACCCGCTGAACCTGTTCTGAATCCTGACGGATTTACCAAGGTCCGAAAAACGGTTCAAACAAGAAAACCGCAACTATGCGAACATCTCGGAAAAGTAATCGCAGAAGAGCCGTGTACTTGTGGCGGGAAGAAAACAGTCAGTGTTTTCGAATGCAAAAACGACAAAGCAAAACATAGCCGTTGTCTATTGACTGAATCCGATTTTAACAAACTCAAGGACGAAACCCTGAAAACAGTTCTCTCCGTCTGCCAGACATGCCCTCTGATAACCCTACCGCAGAGAACCGGAGGCAGTCCATTCCGTAGTAGAGGCTCTGCCCGCTTCATCAAGTCGAGCCAACTGCAGGAGGACATCAAAACCCTGATCGGGAAAATTCCATCTGATATTACAGCGATTGCCGGAGTTGCCCGCTCAGGAATGTCAGTAGCCACCATGGTCAGCATGGCGTTACATCTTCCCCTGCTGACGATCCGCCAGACAGCAGGGGATATTCAACCAACGGGGAATGGTTGGCGGTTGGGAGGCTCGGTACATGTCGATCCGGTCAAAGACAAGGTACTGGTCGTTGATGATACCGTGATGACAGGAAACTCCTTACGCTCCATTCTTCCGATTGTCGATGAGCAATTCAAAAGCTACGTCACTTCCGCTGTTTACGTGAATCCGTTGGCGACGACCAAACCTGATATCTGGGCGGTTGATCTACCCTGGCCTCATCTACTGGAGTGGAATCTTTTCAATTCCGTTCTCTCACCAAATATGGCTGTAGATTTCGATGGAATCCTCTGCCAGGATTGCAGGCCCGATCAGGATGACGACGGGGAGAGATATCTGGATTTTATTCAGAACGCCAAGCCTCTTTACCTTCCGCGAAAAGTTCCGATCCCTCTGATTGTGACGGCCCGAATTGAAAAATACCGAAAACCGACGGAGGAATGGCTGAAAAAGTACAACATCAGATACCGCCAACTGATCATGCACCCTGCCAGAAATCTTCGAGAGAGGAACCAGACGGACATCGCTGAATACAAAGCAACCCACTTTTCCAACTGGGCAGCCCAACACAAGCCCTCCCCTCCTCCTCTGGGGTTTATCGAATCCGATGACAGACAGGCTCAAGCCATCGCAAGGAAAACCGGGTTGATGGTCATCTCTCCTCACGCAGGAAAGGTCTATCAATGATTTACCACTCCGATCGGTCTTTGTTCATCCATATCCCCAGAACATCGGGAATGAATCTCACGATGACCGTCTGCAAGAATCAAAACAGGTTGGAAGATGAAGCCCCGATGATTGTCGCCGGTTCTCCTGTCGGCCCGATAACGCGACACGCCCGGGCTGATTCCCTCCGTTTCTTTCTCAATGATTTCCATCGCATCGAGAAATTAACCATTGTCAGGAACCCGTGGAGAATCGCGGAATCGACTTATCGCTACTTCCATGAGAAAGTCAGACAGGTAAAAGCGGGAGAAGCCTGGGTAAAAAATCCCTGGCCATTCGCCCGGGAAGTTGACATTCCTTTTCCTGCGTTTGTGCAGCGTCATTTTGCCTACTTGGGAAAAGGCTTTTACGAACATTGGTGTTGCCGATATGACGGTGAAGAATTGGGAGTAAGAGCATTCAAGTACGAAGAATTGGATGAACCAGAAG
>JALWSL010000064.1:8477-8906 GCA_027080405.1 Planctomycetaceae bacterium | reverse complement strand
AACAGGGAAGCTGCGTAACCGACATGAGCTTCTGGAAAGCGAAGCGGTTCGGCTAACCGTTCTGAAATTTCTGAGGAAACATATTCGGAAGTAGATTATACGCAACATCCTGAAACCGGTTAGACTCCATTAACCTTCTTGCGTTTGAGGTTGAACGTTCTTCACTCGCGAAAAGCGAAACGCCGCCTCATTCAATCTCCAGTTCTGCCATGTAGATCGCAGTGATCGTTTTGCCGTTGTCGTCTTTTTCGTGAGAGGAATAATAGGAAACAATTCCTTTTTTTGGACTCAACGCAATGAACCCCGGATAGGAATTATCGCCGCCACTGGGCAGTTCCGCGAACTCGTGCAGGGAATCATCAACGAGCCAGTACAAAGACGTCACCGCTTTGCCGGTCAATGTTTTGCGGCCTCCCACCAGGTAGCGAT
>JALWSL010000064.1:0-8467 GCA_027080405.1 Planctomycetaceae bacterium | reverse complement strand
CTTCACAAGCAGCGGTCCGCCGATGTAACGATCCAGATTTTTTCGTTTCCAGGTTTTGAACGGATATTGCGAGCGGCAAATTTGTGCGTTGCGTCCACCGCCGCAACGGGCGACTGCGAGACCGGAACCATCTTTCTCAAACAGGAACGCCGTTTCGTCGCCGTATTCTTTCTGGAACAGACCGGCGGTTTTCCAGATAAGCCCATCATCACTTTCCAGGATGGCCGATTCAACCAGCGGATCCCGTTCGGCCCGGTTGGTAACTTTCGCAAATTCCCTCTTTCGACGTCCGCACAAATAGGCCTTTCCGTTGTAGGTTGCGGCCCGCCATACATAATGGCCGTAAGTCCCTTCCAGCATGACCGGCTCGCTCCAGTTCTCGCCGTCCTCACTCCAGACGCCGTAACCAAGCAGCTCATTCATATCATACGTTTTGGGGGAAGTTTTTCCGCAGTACCAGGTGCCGCTGTAAACGAACAGCTTGCCGTTATAGATGAGAAAGTGAGGATCCCGCACGTCCCGCAACTTCACGCTGAAATGGTAAACCTGTTTCCAGCTTTTGGTGTCGTCACTCGATAAAATAATGATTCTCGAAGTCGGGTGAACCATGTGCCCCTGCGGACAACTGCGAAACGCGAGATAATACTTCCCCTTGAATTGGCACAGATCGGTAAAAGCGTTGTGTTCGCCATTGTGAAACAGGCGGCGTACCGATTTGACATCCACTTTTGGTATTGCCGCCTCACCAGCAACGGCATGAGTGGAAACCGAATCGATTGACGTTAACGCAAGGCAAAAAAGTAATATTCCTGTAAGCAATCGCATCTGATTTTCTTTCCTGATAAGTGGCCGGATACACCGGTATGTTAGCAGACAGCAGGAACGATTTGAAAGGATCGGATAGCCCCAAGACAGCGCTGGGAATAAAAGTCGAGCATGAAAAAAGGAGCGCCAGACGCTCCCTTTTCCCTATATCAAATTGTAGGTTGATGACGGTACTGGCCCGATCTCCTGGTTACGAAACGATTTTGTGGACCACTTCTCCGTGAATGTCGGTCAAGCGAAAATCCCTGCCGCCGTAGCGGTAGACCAGTTTTTTGTGATCCAGACCGAGCAGATGCAGAATGGTCGCCTGCAAATCGTACAGGTGAACCGGATCGATCACCGAGCGTCGCCCGAATTCATCGGTTTCGCCGTGCGAGTAACCTCCCTTGACACCACCGCCGGCCATCCAGAACGTGAAACCGTCCGCATTATGACCGCGGCCAGAACCAAACTCCAAGGTTGGCAAGCGACCAAATTCGCCTCCCCACACGACAAGCGTATCTTCCAGAAGTCCGCGCTGCTTCAGGTCTTTCAACAGACCGGCCATCGGTTTATCGGTCTGTCGACATTTATCGGGAAGGCCCTTTTTAATATCTTTGTGATGATCCCACGAGCCGTGTCCCAGTTCGATAAAACGAACGCCCGCTTCCACAAACCGGCGGGCCAGCAGACATTGCCGCCCGAAATTGTCGGTCGTGCTTTCGCCGATGCCGTACTGCTCGAGCGTCTCTTTCGATTCCTGTGAAATATCCATCACGTTCGGCGCGACATCCTGCATGCGCATTCCCAGTTCGAACGAATCCATCACTCCTTGTGCCTCGGGAGTAATGTATTGCCCGTTCATGGAACGTAACAGTTTCATCTGCTCCTGCTGTAACGAACGTGGGACCTTCTTGTTGGAAACATTGCTGAATTTGGCGTTCTTCAGCGATTCTCCTTCCCAACCGATCCGTGTTCCTGAATAGGACGAAGGCAGAAAGGCGGAACCGAAATTGGCCGGGCCACCAAAAACGCGGGTCGGGTTGATGGTGATGAAGCCGGGCAAATCCCTGTTTTCCGATCCCAGTCCATAAACAATCCAGGAACCGATTGAAGGGCGAACAAACGCGAAGCTGCCTGTATGCAATAACGGAATAGCTCGCGGGTGAGCGCTGCTGTCGGTCTTCATGCTGCGGATCAAACAGAGATCATCAGCGCACTGCGCCAGATAGGGGTGCAATTCCGAAATCCACAATCCGCTTTCCTGCCGCTGTTTGAACTTCCATGGAGAACCGAACAGCTTTGTTTTCTTCTTTTTGTCGAACTCTTTCCCATCACTTTTATTGAGGGCGGGTTTGTAATCGAACGTATCCATCTGCGACGGGCCACCCCGCATGAATAGAAAGATCACCCGTTTTGCTTTGGGCGGAAAATGTGGTGCGGGAGCATCTCCCAGGCTGCCCAATGTGGTCCCCGCCTGCACATTCAGGCCGAAGCTGGAAGCAGCCAGGCATCCCAAACCTGCCCCGATTCCCTTGATCGCCTGCCGACGTGAGACGGAATGACCGCTGCTGTTTTGTTGAACTGGCTTGCTCATTGTTTTTCTCCCCGGTTTTCTCCCTGAAATTGGGCCGATTCCGATTTTGCAGAAATTCTGTTTCTGTCTATTTTCGGGTTAAAATGGTAGTCTGTTTTTGCTGTGGTGGTTGAATCAGATAACGGAACTCTGCACTACTGAAAATGACTTGCACAAAACTGGCCAATGCCCGAAGGCGTCTCTTGGCTGCATCCGGTTCCGCTTTGGCCAGATCTTTTTCTGCTTGTTCCAAATACTGTTTGACATGGGCTATTTCATCCGTGCTCGGCTGACGGCTCAAGGCCCTCAAATAGGCAAGCCGGATGCGTGCATCAACATCCTGGGGTGCCTGTTTCATCAACAGTTTCGCCGTTGCTTCGGACTGCGCGAGAATGAAGTCGTTATTCAGGAAAAAGAGTGCCTGCTTGGCCGTTGTCGTCGTCGCCCGCTGACCGACAACCAAGCTGGAAGATGCGAAATCGAACTCCTGAAAAATGTGCGGTTCGTAATTTCGTACGATCGGCAAATAGACGGAACGCTTTTTGCTGGGTGGATTCAGTTTTTCGTATGGAACATCCCGGGCCAGTTTCTGTCCGATCGGCGTAACCGTTGAACCTTCCGCGGGGGTCAGGTCGAGTTCGCCACTGACAGCCAGAATCGCATCTCTGATCGCTTCGGCTTCCAGTCGGCGGGCGGTTGCTTTCCAAAGATAGACATTTTGCGGATCGATCAGGCGGTTCGCCTCGTCATCAACCGTACTCAACCGATACGTACGGCTCAGCACAAGCATGCGGATCATTTTCTTCACCGACCACTTGTTCTCCATAAAAGTGATCGCCAGAAAATCGAGCAGTTCCGGATGCGTGGGCGGTTTGCCGATCGTTCCAAAGTTGTTCGGCGTCGGCACAATCCCGATACCAAACAGATGTTGCCAAATGCGGTTCACCATCACACGGGAAACGAGCGGATTGCCCGGGTCAGTCATCCATTTGGCCAACTCCAGGCGTCCACAGGAGTTACTGGCGATTGTCGGTGTTTGCTTGACAGGTACTGCAGAAAGGAAACCGCGAGGTGCTTTTTCCCCCCTTGTGCTTGGATTCCCCCCAACGGCGACGGTGAGATCAATCGCTTTCCCCTCAGCCACGCCCATCGCATATTTCGGTTGCTTCGGAGCGTTCTTTTCCAGTTCCTTGATCTGTTTTTTCAGCTTTTCAATCTTCGCTTTCGCCTCGGCAATCGCTTTCTTGTCCTGCTTTTTTTCATCCATGTTTTCCAGCTTCAGGCGAAGTCCGTCGGCTGCTTTGACTTCCTTGTTAAGCTTGTTGATTTTTTCCAGATGGGCCAGATATTTTTTGTTCAACTCGACCGCGTTTTCACCAAACGGGATTAACGGAGAAGGATGGTTCGAGTATTTGATTGTTTTAGTGCCGTAAAGTGTTTTCGTACTTTGGAAGATGGAACCGAGCGCGTAATAATCCTTGGTCGGGATCGGGTCGAACTTGTGATCGTGACACCGGGCACACGCAACAGTCAACCCGAGAAATGTTTTCGTGACTGTTTTAATTTGGTCATCTGCCAGATCGTACTTGAACTCCGTGCCCGAAGCGTTGTGCCTTTTCGGGCCAATCGCCAAGAAACCGGTTGCGAGCAGATTTTCTTCCCTTTCTTTCTGATCCTTTGCTTCAAGCAGGTCGCCAGCCAGTTGTTCGGTAAGGAATCGATCGTACGGTTTATCCTTATTAAACGCGGCAATGACATAATCCCGGTAAGGCCAGGCGTGCGGATAGGTGAAGTTGAATTCCATCCCGCTCGATTCCGCATAGCGGGCCAAATCGAGCCAGTGCCTTCCCCAGCGTTCGCCGAAGTGTGGTGAGCTCAGCAATTCATCAACCACTTTTGTATAAGCCTCGGATGTCGGATTTTTTGTAAATGCCTCGACCTGTTCAGGAGAAGGGGGCAGACCGATCAAATCGAAATAGACCCGGCGCAACAGTGCTTCCGCAGAAGCATCGCCGACCGGGTGCAAACGATGTCTTTCCATTTGCGCCAGTACAAATCGATCGACCGGGTGCTGCGACCATTTTTTGTTTTTGACACGGGGCAACCCCTTGAACTCTGGCGGATTGAGTGACCAGAGCGTTGCGGATTTCTTCTTCTCGAGTTCCTTTCGCATTTTGAATGGGTCGCCATCCCTCGGATCGGGAGCCCCCATTTTGATCCACTTTTCGAAATCGGCGATGACAGAAGCAGGCAACTTCTCGTCAGGAGGCATCTCGAGATCTTCATAATTGAGCGCCCGGAGCAGCGGGCTGTTTTTGGGATCCCCAGGGACAATCGCAATCTCTCCCGAAGAACCAGCCGACCGGATTCCCATCCGCGTATCGAGAGAATAATCGCTGTCCATGTTTTCCGATTTGACGGAATGACACTCGTAACAGTGCTTCACCAGAACAGGACGAATTTTCTCCTCAAAAAATTCCCGCTCGCGCTGCGTCATGTCATCAGCTACTGCGAACGATGATGAGAAAAGAATCGCAAGAAGAAACGGGCAGCTCAATACTCCAGGAAGGTACTTCATGATCGCCTCGCATGTCGGTCAGTATCGTCTCGATCTCCGGAGGGTCGGGAAAACTCGACACTTTCCCGAGTGGAGATACAGGGCAAGTCATATCCATTATCGGTGATTCGTAGCGGAAATGTCAAGGTGCCGAACATTTCCGAGGCTTGAAAACCACTTTCTCCTGGCCATTCGACGGACTGAAACGATTGAAAGGAGCAGATTTCACAGTAAAAATGGCCCTTTTTGTCCTGTTTTTGTTGGTCAGAAAAATTATCCTGGTTTTTCAGGAAAAAATGTCGCACAGAATGTTATGGACAAGCTGGGTTCTATACAAACGATCCGTGGCAGGCTCGACAGATTCGCAATCGGGATTATCGATTGGTATGATGAGGCGGGATGTTGGATGCTGTTTTTGGATGATACTTGTTGAATCTCCCGGTACTGCCTGGTTGCCCTTGATCTGGTCGCCCTTGATGGAGTCTGGTAATGAAATCGCCCGCCGTTATTGTTCTTCTGCTTTTCACATTTCTCCCGCGCTGTTGTGCGCAGTCTCAGGGAGAGCTGTCGTCTTTGTTCATGGCGATCAAATCGGTAGATCACGAAGGGAAAGGGCACCAGCGAGCCCGCCTCGCTATTCAGGAATTGCAAAAACGGGACGCGTCTGCCTTGATTCCCATTCTCATTGCCCTGGACGATGCCAATCCACTGGCATCAAACTGGTTGCGTAATGCGTTCGAGACGATCGCTGCCCGCACGCTGGAGGAAGGCAAACCGCTGCCTGAAGAAGCCTTGCTCAATTTTTTACGTAAGACCTCTCATCGGCCCGCTTCGCGCAGAATGGTTTTTGAGTGGCTCCAGAAAATTGGTTCTGATCAAGCCGACGAAATGATCGACATGTTCATCAACGATCCGAGCGACGAACTTCGCCGGGAAGCGGTGGGCCGATACATCAAACAGGCAGAAAAAATTGCGAAAGACTCTCCTGATGACCTGAAAAGTCGTTGCGCCTTCTACAGAAAAGCCTTACTCGGGGCGAGCGATAATGATCAGGTTCGTAAAATCATCAAAGGTCTCAAACAGTGCGGCGAAGACATCGACCTGCAATATCATTACGGTTTCCTTAACACGTGGTATCTGATCGGTCCATTCAACAATAAACAGGGGGTCGGGTTTGCCCAGGTTTATCCTCCCGAAAAGGAAATCAACCTGACGGCTGCTTACGATGGTCAGTTGGGGGAGGTGACCTGGAAGAAGTATCAAACGGATGATCCGTATGGCATTCTCGACATCGCCAGGCAGGTCGCTCCGCATAAGGGAGCTGTTGAATATGCCTATACCGAGTTCTTTTCGGAAAAGGAACAGCCTGTCGAATTTCGACTCGCCACGCCCAACGCCTGGAAGTTGTGGGTGAATGGAAAACTGCTTTTCGAACGGGAAGAATACCATCGGGGCACCGCGTTCGATCAATATCGGGTGCCGGGAACTTTGAAAAAAGGGAAGAACAGCATCCTGTTGAAAATCTGCCAGAACGAACAGACGCAGGATTGGGCACAAAGATGGCAATTTCAGTTTCGCGTCTGCAACCCGTACGGCATGGCGATCCATTCCACAAAAACTGAATAGTCAACAACACCAATTACGACCGGGGTATGATTCATGTTGATTCGTTTTATCTTTCTGTTCGCTTTGATACTCCACTGCGTTACCTGTGCCGCTGAAGATTGGAGACAATTTCGCGGCACACTCAATAACGGCATTGTTACCGGGCCGGCCTTGCCCGATACGCTGGATCACATCGCTTGGAAAATCGACTTGAAGGGGCGCGGTGTTTCCTCCCCCATCATTGTGGGAGACCGCGTTTTTGTGACCAGTTCGCAGGGAGTGCATCAAAACCGGCTGGTTGTCAACTGTTACGATACCGATAACGGGAACGAACTTTGGCAACGGGAATTCTGGGCGACCGGGCGGACGATCTGTCACAAGAAAATGGCTGTCGCGACGCCAACTCCCGCCAGTGATGGAGAGCGAATTTTTGCCTTCTATTCTTCGAATGACGTGATCTGTCTCGATTTGGAAGGGAACCTGCAATGGTATCGCGGGTTGACTTACGATTTCCCGAATGTGAGCAATTCATTGGGAATGGCTTCCTCTTTGATTGTGAAAAACGGGATTGTCGTCTGCATGGCCGAAAACGATACGGAATCCTTCACGTTCGGACTTGATGCCATCGATGGCACAACCCGCTGGCAGATCGATCGCCCCCGTAAAGCGAATTGGACTTCTCCGGTTGTCTGGCCGGGTGAAGAACCGTGGGTTCTTTTGCAATCTTCCAAAGGCGTTGCTGCGGTGGATGTCAACACAGGTGAAACGGCGTGGGAATATCTGGATGGAGCCTCGACAATTCCATCTTTGACGATAAACGGTCAAGTTGCGTATGTTCCGTCACACGGCTTGACGGCGATTCGTCCCGGCATCAGTGACCCGAAAACTCCGAAGATCATTTGGCAATCCGGCCAGCTTTCCCCGGCGACAGCGAGCCCGATCGTTTATGAAAACCGCGTCTATGTCGCCAACCGCGCAGGGGTCGTCAGTTGCGCCGATATCGAAAATGGAAAAAGAATCTGGCAGGCTCGCATGAAAGGACCGTTCAGCGCCTCGCCCATCATTTCCTCCGGGAAAATGTACGCGGTCAACGAGAGGGGCCTGGCTCAAATTTTACAGATCAAACAGGACGGCGGCGAAGTGATCAGCACACACGATTTCCAGGATACCTTCCTGGCAACACCATCCGCCTCGAACGGTGCCCTGTATCTGCGAAGTGATCAACACCTGTGGAAAATCAAATAGGGCAGATTCCGTATTCGGTTCCAGTCGGTCAACAACAGCGCCTCATCTGAGTTGGGCCGATCGGGGTGATCTGATCGAGGTGAGTTGAGTTGATTGGGCTGTCGGTTTGGTGATGCAGTCGGCGACTGATTGCTCCAGCTGATTTAAACAGGCTGCCCTCATATTGATTCTCGTGCGGATACATGTTGAGTCTCTTGCGAACAATTGTTCGGGAATTTCTGTCGGCTTTCGGGTGATAGATTGAATCTTGCTTCTGATTTGCGACAATGGATTGATGAACCAGCAGCAGACGACATTACTGGAAACGATCGGGGAGAACCTTCGATCGGTGAAGCAGAAAATGCGGGAGGCGGCCGCCCGATCCGGATTGCACACGGAGCAGCCGAGGTTGGTGGCTGTCACCAAATATGCCCGTGAGGAATGGATCGAGGCATTATACGAACTGGGGCAGCGCGACTTCGGAGAAAACCGTCCGCAGCAACTCGGACAGCGGTTCGAGCAGTACACGAAAATTCGGAACTGGAAGGATGCCAACTGGCATTTGATCGGTCAGTTGCAACGCAACAAGGTGAAGCTGGTTCTCGGGAAAGCGGCGTGCATCCACTCGATCGACTCCTTTCGGCTGCTGGAAAAAGTGGAACGTCTCTCGACGGAAATGGGGGCTCCAATCCCTCTTTTGC